>CAZHGU010000295.1:0-2847 GCA_964532105.1 uncultured Alcanivorax sp.
ATGCGGCCGTGGCCGGTACTGCCCACCCGGTTGGCGATCACGCCGGACAGATGCACATCGTCGCGGTAGTGCGCCAGCCCCTGAGCCACGGCGGCAAAGGTCTGGGCCATGCCGGCGGCATCGATGATGGGCACCACGGGGATGCCGGTGGCGGCGGACAGATCGGCGCTGCACGGATCGCCGTCGAACAGGCCCATGGAACCTTCCACCAGCACCAGATCCGCTTCAGCGGCGGCCCGGGCCAGGCGCCGGCGGCATTCGGCCATGCCCGTCATCCAGGGATGGAGCTGATACACGGGCGCGCCCGAGGCGGTTTCCAGCACCATGGGATCGAGATAATCCGGGCCGAACTTGAACACCCGTACGGTGCGCCCGGCATTGCGGTGCAGCCGGGCGAGGGCGGCGGTAATCAGGGATTTGCCCGAGCCCGAACCGGGCGCGCTGATGAGTGCGGCATGGGCCTGGCCCCGGATTTCCTGTGCTGTGTTCATGAAGTTCTCCGGTGGGCTTCGGGATTGGGTGGCGGTACCGGGCCGGCGCCGGCGGGCACGAAGACGGGCGCGCCGTCCACCTCCGCCCGGGCCAGGGGCTGATTATAGAGGCGTTCCAGCGCGTGCGGGACCAGCATGTCCGCCGCCGGCCCCCAGCAGGCCCGGCCGTCGGGATAGAGCAGCAGCAGATGATCGCACCAGCGCGCGGCCAGGTTGAGGTCATGCAGACAAAGAAAGACGGCGTTGCCGGAACGGGCCTCGCCATGGAGCAGTTCCATGACCTCCACCTGATGGCGCAGGTCCAGATGATTGGTGGGCTCGTCGGCCAGCCAGAGCTCCGGGGTCTGGGCCAGGGCGGTGGCGATGGCCACGCGCTGACGTTCGCCGCCGGACAGCGTACTCACCAGCCGCGCTTCCAGCTCGCTCAGCTCCAGCCGCGCCAGCGCCCGCCGGGCCAGGGCCACGTCCTCGGCGGTTTCCAGATCCCAGGGGGCGAGCCAGGGATGACGGCCGATGAGCACGGTTTCCAGCACGGTGGCGGGGAAGCCGTCCTGACGGTCCTGAAAGATCACGGCCAGGGCCCGGGCCACCCGGCGCCGGCGCTGTTGGCGCAGGGATTCGCCGTCCAGCAGGACCTCGCCGTGGCGCGGCGGGCGCAACCCGGCGAGCGTATGGAGCAGGGTGGTTTTGCCCGCGCCGTTCGGGCCCAGCACGCCCCAGACCTGCCCGGGCCGGATGTCCAGATTCAGCGGCTCGCCGTCCGGCCGGTCCGGAATATCGATGACCAGTTCGCGCGCGGACAGGACCGTCATCAGCGACTCCGGTAGAGCAGATAGAGGAAGGTGGGCACACCCAGCAGGGCGGTGATCACGCCCACCGGCAGCTGTTCCGGGGCGATCAGGACGCGCGCCAGGGTATCCGCCAGGGTGAGCAGCGCGCCGCCGGCCAGTGCCGCCGCCGGCAGGATCAGCCGCTGATCATTGCCCAGCACCAGCCGCAGCATGTGCGGCACCACCAGCCCCACAAAGCCGATGCTGCCCGCCGTGGTCACGGCCAGGGCGGTGATCAGGCTGGCGCCCACATAGATGCCCCATTCCAGCGCCCGCACGGGCACGCCCAGCGCCGCCGCCTGCAGGGGACCGCGGGCGAGCACGTTCAGACTGCGCCCCAGCGGAAGGGCCAGCAGGGAGGCCAGCGCCAGCGCAATCAGCGTGGGCCAGGGGGAGCCGGCATAGCTGAGATCGCCCATCAGCCAGTAGAGCATGCCCGGCAGCTGTTCCGTGGGGCCCACGGCGAGCATGAAGGTGATCAGGGCACTCCAGCCGGAGGCCACCACCACGCCGGTGAGCAGCAGCCGGGTGGGCGTCCAGCTCCCCGTGCCATGCGCCAGGCCGAAGACCAGCAGGGTGGAGAGCATGGCGCCGACAAAGGCGGAGCCGGACACGATGCCCGCGCCCAGCCCGGCGAGCATGGACGCCAGCGCGCCCACGGCGGCGCCGCCGGACAGGCCCAGTACATAGGGGTCGGCCAGGGGATTGCGCAGCAGCACCTGCATGAGCGCGCCGGCCACGGCCAGCAGACCGCCCACGCCGAAGGCGGCGAAGGCGCGCGGCGCGCGCAGCTCCAGCACCAGGGTGCGGTGCAGGGGTTCGCCCGTGCCGTTGAACACCGCCCGGAGTTCTTCCGGGCTCAGGGCCACGCTGCCGAAGGCCACCGCCACCGCGACCGAAAGCACGGCCAGCAGGGCCAGGCCCAGCAGGGGGCCGAGCAGGCGCGCCCGGGCGCCGGGCACGCGCGCGGCCACCGGGCCGAGCTGGCTATCCGCGCCGGCCACGGGCGGTCTCCAGTTTGCGGCAGAGGATGCGTACGCCTTTCACCAGCCGGGGCGTGGGCCGCTGAATGGTGGACGGCGGCACGAAGAACAGATTGCGGCGTTTCACCGCCTGCAGGTCCTCGAATTCGCGCCAGGGGTTCAGCCAGGAGCGGTCCGCCTCGCCCATGCCGCCGGCGACAATGGCCTCCGGGTCGCGCTCGAGCACGGATTCACGGTTGATGCGCGGTGTCAGACTGTCCAGATTGCCGAAGACATTGTCGCCGCCGCACAGTCGGGTGGCCTGGCCCATGAGATGTTCGTCATTGATGGTCATCAGCGGGTCCGGCCAGATCTGGTAGAACACGGACACGGGTTCCGCTTCGGCATAGGTGTCGCGCAGTTTCTCAATGGCGCCGAGAAATTCATCGGCGGCGCGCTTCGCCTCTTTTCCGGTGCCGGCCAGCACGCCCAACCGCTCCAGGGTGGAAGCCACATCCCGGAAGCGGCGCGGCTCGGACAGATAGAGCGGAATATCGAATTCGC
>CAZHGU010000296.1:0-2824 GCA_964532105.1 uncultured Alcanivorax sp.
AGGCCCGAGCAGGATTGATTGTTACCGAAATCGGGGTTGTGGGTGAGCCTTCCGGGTTGGGGATGATTGTGGCCAGCGGGAATGGACGTGGCATAATTGCCGCGAGTCGGCAGTGGGTCGGCTGCGATGCCATGGGAGGAGAAGGCGTATGCAAAGGGTGACGGTGGGCGACATCATGGCCCGGCATCCGGTGGCCATCAAGAAGGGCACCAGTCTGCCCGAAGCGGTGGATACCCTGGTGAATCATCACCTGCCCGGTCTGCCGGTGGTGGACGACGGCAACCATGTGATCGGCTTTATTTCCGAGCAGGACTGTCTCGGGCACCTGCTGGAAGAGACCTACTATGATCAGGGCGCGCCCTCGGTGGACGATGTCATGACGCGCAGTGCCGTCACCCTGGATCCGGAGATGCTGCTGATCGATCTCGCCGAGCGGGTACTGAAACTGCGGCCCAAGACCTTCCCGGTGGTGGAGGAAGGCCAGCTGGTGGGCATGGTGACCCGTACCCATGTGGTGGATGCGTTGCGGCGTCAGCGCGACAACATGGACCGCAAGAAATAGGGGCCGCGCTCATGGATTACCGTGAAATCGATTACCGGGTCGAGGACGGCATTGCCACCCTGACCCTGAACCGCCCCGAGCGCATGAATGCGTTCACCCTGCGCATGAAAGAGGAACTGGTGGACGCCTTCGCGCGCGTCAATGACGACGATGCCGTGCGCGTGGTGGTGGTTACCGGATCGGGCAAGGCCTTTTGCGCGGGCATCGAAATGGAAGCCGAGGGCCATATCTTCGGCTATGACGACGCCGAGGGGCGCGAGCCGCCGCTGGAGCAGATCCGCGATTCCGGCGGCGAAGTGGCGCTGGCGATCTATCGGAGTAAAAAACCCGTAATCGCGGCCATCAACGGCGCCGCCGTGGGCGTGGGCATCACCATGACCCTGCCCATGGATTTCCGCCTGGCCGGCGAAGGCGCGAAGATCGGTTTCGTCTTTACCCAGCGCGGCATTGTCCCCGAAGCCTGTTCCTCCTGGTTTCTGCCCCGGCTGGTGGGCATGCAGCAGGCTGCCGAATGGGTTTACACGGGCGAGCTCTTCAAGGCCGAGGAGGGCGAGCGCGCCGGGCTGATCCGCAGCGTGCATCCGCGCGAGCAGGTGCTGGACGCCGCCTATGAGCTGGCCGGGCGGATCAAGGCGAATACTTCGGCGGTGGCCGTGGCCTTTTCCCGGCAGATGCTCTGGCGCAACCCGGCCTTCGATCACCCGAAACAGGCCCATGCCGTGGACTCGCGGCTGATGTATCTCAACAGCGAGTTCCTGGACGGCCGCGACGGCTTTGTTTCCTTCCTGGAAAAGCGCGACCCCGTCTTTGACGCCCGGGTCTCCGAGTCGGTGGCGGATGAATATCCCTGGTGGCCGGAGCCGCCGCTGCAATGAGCGCGGAGGTGGTCGATGGCGGCGCCATCGTCCATGTCGGCTCCACCCGGGCACTGCATTCCGAACCCCGCCGCGAGCCATGCCGCCCCGGGGCGGCATGACCCCTTGAATGCAGTACGCGGTCTGAACGGTATTCACCCGCATGTAACCTTCATGCGGCAGTGTCAGACAATACGGTTACAGTTCGCAGTTCAACCCGTTATAGTCAGGGTTCGTTCCAAGGGAAAACATCGGGGAAGGACGCCATGGTCCGCATCACACCTGTCCTGTCGGCCATTGTGGGGCTGGCACTTTTTCTGGGGGTATCCACGGTCGCGTCGGCAGCCGCCGACGATCTGATTCAGCAGGCGCAAGAGAAACTTCAGGCCGGCGACGCCGAACAGGCCTATGAGTTGCTGGCGGCCGAGGAAGGCGAATACGCCGGCAACACCGAATTCGACTACTGGCTGGGCCTGACCGCCGTGCGTGCCGGCAAGCATGGTCATGCCACTTTCGCGCTGGAACGGGCGATTGCCACCAATCCCGACCATGCGGGTGCGCGGCTGGAACTGGCGGCAGCCTATGTGGCACTGGATCAGGAAGAGCAGGCCGCGCGCCAGCTGGACCGGCTGCGCGAGCTGGACCCGCCGCCGAAAGCCGCGGAACGCATCGAGCAGCTTTCGGAAGCGGTGGGACGCCGAAGCAAGCGGGAGTCGCGTCAGGACAAGCTGTTCTATGTCTCGCTGGAAAGCGGCCACGATAACAATGTCGGTACCTATCCGGACGACTTCAGCATACTGCCCGGTCTGCTTCCTCCCATTGAAACCATAGACTCCGCCTTCTTCGGGGCACGCCTGGGCGGCACGCGCAATTTCCGGGTTTCGCCCGATCAGCAAGTCGGAGTGACCGGCCAGCTTTATACGCGTGATCACACCCTTGTTACCGCCGGCCAGGAAGATGCCGAGGCCTTTGATCAGGACTTCGGCCTGCTGCGCCTGCGCTGGATGAAGGATATCGATGGCCGGCAGGAAATTGAATCGGGTGTGGAAGGTTCGCAGTTTCGACTGGATGACGAGAAATATTATAACCTCCTTGGACTGTACTGCATCTGGCGCTATCTCTTCAGTGACAGGCTCACCTATGACCTGGATCTGCGCGTACGCGATATCGCCTTTGAAGCGGAGGTGAATGACTACACGTACTGGTCATTGAAGCCGGGTGTGCAGTACCAGCTTTCTCCGCGCTGGCGACTGGATCTGAATCTCGCCGCGGAACTGGAAGCGGCCAACGAGGACCGGCTGGGCGGGGATGCGCGAATCCTGGGGCTGCATGCGAAAACCCGGTATGCGCTTTCCTCGCGCCATATCCTGGGGCTCCGTGCCCGGTATGATCGCGCGCAGTACCAGGA
>CAZHGU010000297.1:0-2823 GCA_964532105.1 uncultured Alcanivorax sp.
ATGGTCCGGTGCGGGTTGAAGAGCTCGACCGTGTTCTGGAGGCCTATTCATGAGCGCGACACCGCTGACCGAACGCATTCGTGCCGACCGCACGCCGCCGGCGCTGAACGAATACCGTGACGCCGGCGGCTACGAGGGCTTGCGCAAAGCCGTGAAGATGGCGCCGGAAGAGGTTACGGCCCTGCTCAAGGAATCCAGTCTGCGCGGGCGTGGCGGTGCCGGTTTTCCCACCGGGCTCAAGTGGAGCTTCGTGCCCATGGGCGAAAACACCGGGCTCAAGTACATCATCTGCAATGCCGATGAAATGGAGCCGGGTACCTTCAAGGATCGTTTGCTGCTCGAAGGCGATCCGCACCAGATGGTCGAGGCCATGATCGTCAGCGGCTATGCCATCCAGGCGAATGTGGGTTATATCTTTCTGCGCGGCGAATACAAGCTCGCCGCGCAACGCTTGCGCGCGGCCATGGCCGAAGCACGCGAAGCCGGTCTGCTCGGCGAGAATGTTCTCGACAGTGGTTTCGATTTCGAGCTCCATCTGCACACCAGTGCCGGGCGCTATATCTGCGGCGAGGAAACCGCGCTGCTGTCCTCGCTGCAGGGCGAACGCGCCGTGCCCCGGGCCAAGCCGCCGTTTCCACAACAAGTGGGACTCTTCGGCCGGCCCTCGGTGGTGAATAATGTGGAGACGCTGTGCAATGTGCCCCATATCGTGCGCGAGGGCGCGGAGTGGTTCCTGAATCTCAGCCACAGCCAGGACGGCGGCACCAAGCTCTACGGCGCCAGCGGCCGGGTGAACAACCCGGGCGTCTATGAACTGCCCATCGGCACCCCCCTGCGCGAGGTGCTGGAAGACCATGCCGGCGGCATGATGGACGGCTACAAGATGAAGGCCGTGCTGCCCGGCGGCGCCTCCACGCCCATGCTCACCCGCGAGCATCTGGATCTGCCCCTGGATTTCGACCGTGTGGGCGAAGCGGGCAGCCGGCTGGGCACGGGGACCCTGGTGGTGATCGATGATCACACCAGCATTGTCGGGCTCATGCGTAATCTGGAACACTTTTTCGCCCAGGAATCCTGCGGCTGGTGCACGCCCTGCCGGGACGGACTGTCCTGGGTGGAAAAACTGCTGGCGGAACTGGAAGCTGGCCGGGGCAAGCCACAGGACATCGATATACTGGAACAGCATGTGCGCGATCTGGGCCCGGGCAAGACCTTCTGCGCCCATGCGCCGGGGGCGGTGGGTCCGCTGGATACCGCTCTGAGATACTTCCGGGACGAATTCGAACAGGCCGCTCGGGCCGGGGAGCGTTAGGCGATGGCAACGATCTATGTGGACGGCCGCGCTGTCGAGGTGAATCCGGACACCAATCTGCTCCAGGCCTGTCTGGAAGCCGGCTTTGATCTGCCCTATTTCTGCTGGCATCCGGCGCTGGGCTCGGTGGGTTCGTGCCGTCAGTGCGCGGTCACGCAATACAAGGATGAAAACGACGATCAGGGTCAGCTCATCATGGCCTGCATGACACCGGCCGCCGAGGGCACGCGCATCAGCAGTGCCGATCCCGATGCCAGTGATTTCCGTGCTTCGGTGATCGAATGGATGATGACCAATCATCCCCATGACTGCCCCGTGTGCGAGGAAGGCGGCGAGTGTCATCTGCAGGACATGACGGTGATGACCGGCCACAACTACCGCCGTTATCGCTTCAACAAGCGCACCTTCCGCAATCAGGATCTCGGGCCCTTCATCGGTCATGAAATGAACCGGTGCATTACCTGTTACCGCTGTGTGCGTTTCTACAACGACTATGCCGGCGGCACGGATCTCGCCGCCTTCGGGCAGCGCAACCAGGTCTATTTCGGCCGCCAGGAAGACGGTCCCCTGGAAAACGAATTCAGCGGCAACCTGGCCGAGGTCTGTCCCACGGGCGTGTTCACGGACAAGCCTCTGGGTGAACGCTATACCCGCAAATGGGATCTGCGCGCCGCGCCCTCCGTGTGCACCCATTGCTCGCTGGGCTGCAACACCAGTCCGGGCGAGCGCTACGGTGTTCTGAAGCGCGTCCAGAACCGCTACAACGGCGAAGTGAACGGCTACTTTATCTGTGACCGGGGCCGCTTCGGTTACGACTTCGTCAACAGCGACGAGCGCATCCGCCAACCCTGGCTGCGGGGTCCGGACGGCCGCACGGACATGGACGCGGGCGAGCTGCTGGAACGCATTGCCCAGATGGCCGAAGGCACCAGCCTGATCGGCATCGGTTCGCCGCGCGCCAGTGTGGAAACCAATTTCGCGCTCCAGCAGCTGGTGGGCGAGGCGAACTTCTCCACCGGCATGGCGGCGGCGGAACAACGCCGGGTGGAACTCGCCCGTGAGATTCTCGCCGAGGGCCCGGTGCGTACACCGCCCATGCGCGAAACGGAAAACGCCGACGCCGTGCTGGTACTGGGCGAGGATGTGACCGCCACGGCGCCCAGGCTGGCGCTGAGCCTGCGCCAGTCCGTGCGCAACGCCGGCTTTGAACGGGCGGCCGAATTGCAGGTGCCGGCCTGGCGCGATGCCACCGTGCGCGAGCTGGAACGTCACCATCGCAGCCCGCTCTTCCAGGTGGTGCCCTGGGCAACGAGGCTGGACGATACCGCGCGCTACAATCTCTATCGCCGGCCCGAGGATATTGCCCGGCTGGGCCATGCCGTCGCCCATGCCATCGACCCGGAAGCACCCGAACCCACCGGGCTGAGCGAATCGGATGCGGCTCACGCGGAAGATATCGCCGAAACCCTCAAGCAGGCGGAACGGCCCCTGGTGGTTTCGGGCACCGGCGC
>CAZHGU010000298.1:0-2823 GCA_964532105.1 uncultured Alcanivorax sp.
GCCGGGTTGGCCGCGATCTCGAGGCCCTTGCGGCTGTCGTAGTGGGTGAAAAAAATCAGCCCGTGCGCGTCGATTTCCTTGAGCAGCACGGTGCGTGACGACGGCCGCCCGTCCGCCGTGGCCGTCGCCAGGGTCATGGCATTGGGCAGCGGCAGTTCGGCGGCTATGGCTTCATCCACCCATAGCCGCGCCTGATCCAGCGGGTCCGCCAGCAGATGGTCCGCGTCCAGCGAGGGCGCGCCGTATTCCTCCCGTACATCCCGCATGCAGCATCCCGAAGCCGGTGTCGAAGACGGTCATTATAACCACCGGCTACGGCTAGAACAGAGGGCTGAAGTGGTCCTCGCGCCCGGCTTCACTGGCCTCGGTGTGGCGGCCGTCCATGACCCGCTGCACCCGGTTTTCCTGGTCTCCGTTGTCTACATCCACCATCACCAGGTAATGGCCCGAACGCACCTGATCCAGATAGGGCTTGAGGTGATGGTTGCTGCGGGAAATCCCGATAATGCCGCCCAGCCAGGCGCCGAAACAGGCAAAGAAGGCCGCGCCCACCAGCACCGCGGAGCCGCCCAGCTCCAGGGTCCAGGGATCCATGATCGCCAGCAGAAAACCGAAAAGCGCGCCAAAGGCCAGTCCGGCCAGGGCGCCGGTAAAGCCGAAGGGCATCAGATCGGTTTCCTCCAGGGGGGTAGTGGTATGCACATTGGCCTGATCCAGCACGGCATTGCTCGGCCCCATGACATGAAGGCGGTTATCGCCGATACCGGCCTCCTCCAGATCACGGGAAATGCCGAGGACACTGGAAACGGAATCCGTGAGATAGTACAGACGTTGCATGGCAGCCCTCCTTTGAGTGTTGTACTGTTCCCCGAAGCGCTCTCCTCTCCTCTACTGTACTCCTTTGACGTCAATGCGAGGTCAATCATTACGCATTTGTCAAAACGAAAAGCTATATGGGAGACGGGCTGATTCCGGTTCTGTCTAACAGGCTGCTGAAAAGGCGGAGTCAGGGCTTCAGGTCAACGCGAATGCCGCTGTTCTTCTCGGGCAGGCCAAGATCGAGGGGGTTGTCGCCGATTTCCGTTTCCGCGGTCACGCGAATATCGAGCGCGCCGCTTTCCGCCTTCTCCGGTACCTGAACCCGCACCCGCACACAGGCCGGCCGGCCCGGTTCGTGCTCGATCCAGCGCGTGGTCTCGCGGTCCACATATTCCGAATTGCCGTCACAGTCCGGATCCAGAAAGAAGGCGTGCTCCCACTGGGTGGCGGCCTTGAGATTGCCCCGGTAGTGGAAACGCACCCGGCCGGGCGTGTTCGGGGTATAGCGGAAGGGGAACAACTGGGTGGAACCCGGCGCAATGGAGCGTTGCTCGGGTTTTTCCAGCTCCGGTTCACGGACCACGGCCAGCCGGAGTCCGTCATACTGCACATCGCCGTGCGCCTCGAAGCGCCAGTGACCCTGTTCGACATGACGCATGGGCGCCACGGGCAGATCCTGTTCCGAAGCGGCCACCGCGTGCCAGGTTTCGGGCAGATTCACGTGCAGATTCAGCTCCGTGCCCTCGAGCTCCGGCGGCAACTTGAGCGCGAAATGACCCGCCCGGTTGGTGCGGGTGCGCGCATGGACGCGGCCCTGACCGTCTTCCACGCGTACGCCCCAGCCGGATACGCCCGCCTCGTCACCCTGACGGAAGCCATCCAGCGGCCGGCCGCCGGCGCCGTTGTCCTCGAACACGGTGCCGCTGATCAGGGTGCCCTGAGGCCGGCACCGCCAGGCCGGAGCCACACCGGGGACATGGGCCACGCGAAAGTCCGCCCAGATGGGCACATCATCCGGCGGCTTCAGGGCCACGCCCCCGCCCACAATCAATCGGCCCGCGCCGCCGGCACCGCCGGGAGCCGGCGCCTTGCCGCCCGCACCGCCGGCCAGATCCAGCTGAATTCCGCTGGTATCACCAAAGGGGGCCTGCAGCATGAGCGTGCCCGCGCCGCCACCACCACCGCCGGCATCCTGTTCGGCATCACGACCCTCGGCACCGGCGACGGACAGGGCTCCCTCACCCTGGATACGTCCGGCGGAGACGACGATAATCCCGCCACCGGCGCCGCCCGCGCCCGCCGGGGCCTGATCCCGGGAACGGGTGCCGGCACCGCCGCCACCGCCGGGGATCAGGCGCAGGCGATCCGGGGCCACGCCGGCGCCGCCTTGCCCACCCCGGGCCTGTCCCTCGGCATCCCGGCCCGGCTCACCGCGGGTACCGCCGGCGCCGCCGCCACCGCCGGACGCCAGTTCGTTGTTGAGGCTCAGACTGTTGCCGCCACCGCCGGCATTGGCCGGCGCGCCCCGGGCCATGCTGCCGTTCGGATAGCCGTCGCTGCGGCCGCGCTGATCCGCCTCCGAACGGGTGTCACGGCGTTCCCCGTCGTCCATGACATAGCGCGGCGTGCCGGCCAGCCCTTCGCCCTTGGCGGCGTGATGACCGTAGCGGGATTCCAGGTCCCCGGTAGTGGGGGCGCGATAGCGGAAATCGTCCGCATCACCCAGCGCGCCTTCATGCGTGAGCGCACCGCCGCCACGAAAGCCCTGTCCCCTGGCCTGAAGATCATGGCCGGCCAGATCCAGCCCGCCACGCACATCCAGCGCCAGCACACCGCCCGTGCGACCGTTCCAGGGCAAGGCGCGCAAATCCCCCTTCAGCGTGGCCTTCTGGTACTGGGGCACCCGCACCAACTGCCAGCGCGCGCGGCCCGGATCATCGGCCGCTTTCGGTTCACGGTTTTCATAGCGGTGAATCAGCCCCCCGTCGGTACCGCCACCTCGCA
>CAZHGU010000299.1:0-2815 GCA_964532105.1 uncultured Alcanivorax sp.
TCGATTTTCATCACCATGCCGGGGCCGCCGCCAAAGGGCCGGTCGTCCACCGTCTGGTGGCGATCCGCGGTGAAATCCCGGGGATTCACCGCCCGGACCTGCAGCCGGTCCGCCTCCACGGCGCGACCGGTAATGCCGTAGTCGGTCACCGCCGACAGCATCTCCGGAAACAGCGTGACCACGGCGATCTTCATGTCAGAAATCCGGGTCCCAGAAGACGGTTACCGTACCGGCCCGCTCATCCACCGGACCGATTACCTGTTCCGGTATCCAGGGAATCAGGCGCTCGCGCCGGTCCAGGCTCTCGCCGTCGCCGCGCACCACCAGCACATCGTTCGCGCCTGTTTCCATGAGCGTGGCCACCACGCCCAGATCACGCCCGTCGTCCAGGCGCACGCGCAATCCCACCAGATCGCGCCAGTAATATTCGCCGTCGTCCAGCGCCGGCAGCGCCGAACGCGGTACCGCCACCCGGCAGCCGGCAAAGCGCTCACGCGCTTCGTCGCGATCCGTGCAGTCGGCGATCTGCGCGATCAGACCCTTGCCGTGGCGCCGGGCGCCGTTGACTCTGATTTCGTGCCACTCGCCGTCGGACTCCAGCCACCAGGGCCGGTAGTCCAGAATATTGTCCAGCGGGTCGGTCCAGGAATAGACCTTGACCCAGCCCCGCACACCGTGGACCCCCATGATGCGGCCCACGATCACAGCCTCGTCGGGCGCGTCCATCAGGCCTCTTGCTTGCGGGCCTCTTTCAGCAGCGACCGGACGCGCTCGGACACCTGGGCGCCGTGGCTGACCCACTGATCCGCCTTTTCATGGTCCAGCTTGAGGCGAATCTCGCCGCCCCGGGCCACCGGATTGAAAAAGCCCAGGCGCTCGATGAAACGGCCGTCCCGGGTGTTGCGGCTGTCCGTGACCACAACGTGATAAAAGGGTTTTCTCTTGGCCCCGCCACGGGCCAGACGAATGGTTACCATAGCGCCTTCTCTGCCTTGTTCATGCGTTGCCGGCTGCCCCGAAACGCCCACTACGGGGGCTATCCATCCGGCCGGAGTGCGGAAAGGCCGCAGATTCTAGCGATTTCCGGGCCCGAAATAAAGGGGTTTGTGCGGTCCGGGCGCCGGGATGGCGCTACATGGGCGGCATGCCACCGCCCGGACCGCCACCGGGGCCGCCCTGGCCGCCCATCATGCCTTCCATGCCCCGCATCATGTTCTTGCCGCCCTTGCCCTTCATCTTCTTCATCATCTTGCCCATCATCTTCTGTTGCTTGATGAGCCGGTTCAGGTCCTGGATTTCCAGGCCCGCCCCCTCGGCGATGCGGCGCTTGCGCGAGCCCTTGATCAGGTTCGGGTTGCGACGTTCGTTGGGGGTCATGGAATTGATCAGCGCCTCCATGTGCTTGATGTTCTTCTCGGCCGCCGGGTCCTGGGCCATCTGGCTCATCTGCCCCATCCCGGGCATCTTGTCCAGCATGGACGCCATGCCGCCCATGTTGCGCATCTGCTGGAACTGTTCCTTCAGATCCTCGTAGTCCATGGCCCGCCCTTTTTTCATCTTCTTGGCGAGCTTTTCGGCCTTGTCCTGATCGACCTTGCGTTCCGCTTCTTCCACCAGCGAGAGCACATCGCCCATGCCCAGAATGCGCGAGGCGATGCGGTCCGGGTGGAAAGGCTCCAGAGCGTCGGTTTTCTCCCCGGTGCCGATAAACTTGATGGGCTTGCCGGTAATCTGGCGCACGGACAGCGCCGCGCCGCCGCGCGAGTCGCCGTCCGCCTTGGTCAGCACCACGCCGGTCAGCGGCAGCGCATCGGCAAAGGCGCGGGCGGTGTTGGCCGCGTCCTGGCCGGTCATGGCATCGACCACGAACAGGGTCTCGTGGGGGTTCACCGCCTCATTCAGGCGGCGGATCTCGCCCATCATGTCCTCGTCGACGTGCAACCGGCCGGCGGTGTCCACCAACAACACATCCGCGTGCTGGCGTTTGGCCTCGCCCACGGCGTTATTGACGATATCCACCGGATCCTGATCGGCTTGCGAGGGGCAGAATTCCGCTTCCACCTCGCCGGCCAGGGTTTCGAGCTGATCAATGGCCGCCGGGCGGTAGACGTCCGCGGAGACCACCATGGCCTTCTTCTTTTCCCGCTCGCGCAGGTAGTGGGCGAGCTTGGCCACGGAGGTCGTCTTGCCCGAGCCCTGCAGGCCGGCCATGAGCACCACCACCGGGGGTTTGGCGGCCAGATCCAGGGCATCGTTGGTATCGCCCATGACATGAACCAGCTCGTCATGGACGATCTTGACCAGTGCCTCGCCCGGCTTGAGGCTCTTGAGCACGTCCTGACCCAGCGCCTGCTCCCGGACCCGCTCAATGAAGTCCTTGACCACGGGCAGGGCCACGTCCGCTTCCAGCAGTGCCTTGCGCACCTCGCGCAGCGTGTCGCGGACATTGTCCTCGGTCAGCGTGCCCTGGCCCGATAACGAGCGCAGGGAGTGTTCCAGCCGTTCGCTGAGATTCTCGAACATCAAGCTCTCCTGTTCGTGGCGCGGCAATTATAGACGCTGCCGGGGTCCCACGTCATGGTTCAAAACCCGATAGCGGTATGACACACTTTTTGCCCTTCTGTTGGGGAAGTTACCCGCATGACGATCACGAGCTGGACAGCGCTGGCCGCCATCGCCCTCTATCTTGGCGCGGCCGGACTCATGGCCCGGGAACTGCACCACGGGCGCACGGGCAAGCATGCCGGCCTCCTGCTGCTGGGCGTGGTGGCCGTGATCTGTCACGCCGCCGGGCTCTGGCCCCGGCTGATTACAC
>CAZHGU010000300.1:0-2813 GCA_964532105.1 uncultured Alcanivorax sp.
TGGACAAGTATGCGTCCGTGGTAGGGCCGGACGGGGAATGCCACGAAACCAAGGGGCTCTTTGTCGCGGACGGCAGTCTCTTCCCCGAGCCCATGCCGGCCGCGCCTCAGTGGACCGTGCAGGTGGTGGCCAAGCACATTGCCAACCGCATCCTCGAACGCCGGGACGGGCTCTTTATCTAGCAGGCCTTATGTATGGCGGCTCCAGAGCTTCCTTGAAGCCGCCAGCGCCCGGGTCTGGGGTTATTCCGTGGCGGTCTGAAACAGGATTTTCGGTTCCGCCAGGATGTGATCGGCGTAGCGGTTGGCGTCCATGCCCTTGCTGTTCCCGCTGAAATACAGCCGGGTCAGGAAATAGAATTCCTCGCCCATGGGCAGCTCGTTCATGGTGAAGCCCACATTGGGTAGCTGGCCCGGAAAGCGTTCCGGTTCATTGGTTTTTTCCAGACTGTCCTGATAGAGCAGATGGGCCGGTACGGACGCGCCGTCGCGGAACGCCAGCCGGGCCAGCACATCAAAGCCGCGGCCGCTGCTGAACCAGACCCAGTTGTCCTTTTCCAGGGGGGCGCCGCGCATCCGTTCTTCCTCCTCGGATATACGGCCATCCACTTCAGCCAGCAGGTCGTCCGTCCAGCTGGTTTTCAGCTTGCCGCCCAGCAGTTTGTTGCCGTCCAGCGAAATGGACAGTGAGGGGTTGTTGATTACGGTGCGGGCCACGCCCGGCAGGGTAAAGCGGCTGTGAATATCGGTCTGGGTGGGCATGATCAGAAAGTAATTGTTGATCTTGAGCACGGTAACGCCGGCCATCTTGACCCGGGTGGTGGCGTGAATGGCCCAGGCCAGCGGACCGCGCACGATGCTTTCAATGTTGGGATCCAGGTTGTGATTCGTCATGGTCAGCCGGTTGCCCTGGGTGAAGAGCCCGGCGCTCATGCGAATCTTGAGGGAATCGAGAATGCTGCGGCGTTCACCGGAGGGATGTTCATAGCCACGATAGTGAAAATCCCGCCATACGAGCATATTGTCCGGCGCCATGGCGAGAGAGTAGTCCGTGGATTTGATGACCATCTGGTCCGGATCGAATTTCACATAGCGTTTGGTGGCCTGGCGGTAGGCGTTTTTCATCACATAAAAGACGAGGGTCTCGTCGGGATAGTCCACCACCAGTTCTCCGACCAGATTGCCCATGCGTGGCGGTTCATCCAGTGGCGGACCACCGTCTTCCCGGCGCAACAACAACCGATCTTCACGCCGGATCTGCCCGTCATGGGGTTCGAGTTCGGTTTCCGGGTCCGTGGAAAAAACCGGATAGTCGTTTTCGCTGAAACGCATCCACTGGTGGGGGACGGGTTCGAGTTCGCCGTCCCGGACCGCGAAGAAGCTGTAGGGACCACTGGATTCACCCACTAGCTCGGCGAGCCTGTCCGCCGGGATCTGAAGAATCTGGGCTCGGGCCGTATCGGCAAGCAGCAGCCCCGCGCAGAGCATGAGCGCATATGCAAATTTTTGCACTTGGGGCTTTGTCTTCAGCATCAGAATAAAGAATTGGAGATAAGTTACTACTATGTTCCTTTTTTGCCGGTCCGCGTCAATCATTAAATGTCACCCTTTGTAAGGTCGTGACGGTACGACCGTACAAGGGGTGGCGCATGGTCCTTACTGCTTGAGTTCGTCCCGGTCGGCAAACTCGTCCAGGGCTTGCGGGTTGGCCAGGGCGTTGCGGTTGTCCACGGTTTCGCCGTGGATGACCTGACGCACGGCGAGTTCCACCAGCTTGCCGCTGATGGTGCGCGGAATCTCGGGTACATCCAGGATGCGCGCGGGCACATGGCGCGGGCTGGCGCCTTCGCGGATGGCGGCGCGGATGCGCTCGCGCAGTTCGTCGTCGAGTTCTACGTCCGGCTGGGGCACCACGAAGAGCACCACCCGGACATCGCCGTGCCATTGCTGGCCCACCACGATGCTTTCGCGGATTTCGGGCAGGGTTTCCACCTGCCGGTAGATCTCGGCCGTGCCAATACGCACCCCGCCCGGATTCAGCACCGCGTCGGAGCGTCCGTGAATGATCAGCCCGCGATGGTCTTCGTGGGGCACGATCTCGGCATAGTCGCCGTGGGCCCAGACATTGTCGAAGGTGGAGAAATAGGCGCGGTGGAAGCGCTCGCCATCGGGATCATTCCAGAACTTCACCGGACAGCAGGGGAAAGGCTGCCGGCAGACCAGTTCGCCTTTCTCGCCTTCCACGCTTTCGCCGTTCTCATTGAATACGGCCACGTCCATGCCCAGACCCAGGCACTGCAGCTCGCCCCGGTAGACCGGCAGCAGGGGGTTGCCCAGGGCGAAACAGGAGACAATATCGGTGCCGCCGGAAATGGAGCTGACCAGCAAATCGGACTTGATCTGGTCATAGATATAGTCATAGCTCTCGTGCAGCAGGGGCGAGCCGGTGGACAGCAGGGTGCGCAGGCTGCTCAGATCATGGCTCTTTATGGGCTGTGCATTGTTTTTCTCCAGCGCCTGAATGAATTTCGCCGAGGTGCCGAAATGGGTAATCCCTTCGGCGTCCACCAAGTCGAGCAGGCGCGTAATGTCCGGATACGCCGGGTTGCCGTCATAGAGCACCAGGGTGGCGCCGGTCTGCAGCCCGGACACCAGCCAGTTCCACATCATCCAGCCACAGGTGGTGAAGTAGAAGAAGCAGTCGTCGCGCTGTACATCGGTGTGCAACTGCAGCTCCTTGGCGTGCTGGAGCAGGGTACCGCCGGCGCCGTGGACAATGCACTTGGGCCGGCCCGTGGTGCCGGAGGAATAGAG
>CAZHGU010000301.1:0-2791 GCA_964532105.1 uncultured Alcanivorax sp.
GCATTTTCCACCGGCTCGAACCGGCCCGGAGCAACGGCCTGGTAGTCCGCGCGTTGTGCTTCGGCGGTGGCGGCATTGAAGCGAAGCAGACCCGGGTAGACGGCGGCGGCCATGCTGGCCACGACCAGTACGCCCACGCCCAGCCGTTCCGGACGGGGCGCGCCTCGCCCGAGCGGACCCGCGATCACCGCCCCGATCAGACCCGCCAATAGGAAGGGGCCGGGATCGAGTGTTTCCAGTGGCTGGTAGCTGCTGAGAAAGAAGGTATCCACCAGCGCATAGCCGCCCGCGATCGCCAGCAAACCCAGTTGGATCTGCATGCCCCGGTGGCTGGCGAGATCGAATTGCTCCTCGCCCAGTCTGGTGGCGGCGCCGTCCGCACTCGGTGCTGCACCACCCTCCTGTTCCTCGATGACGACGCCGTTGGCTTCGAGCGCCCGGACGAGGGGCGAGCGTTTCACGACTTCGGCGAAATCGAGCGAGCGAAGCCTGCGCAGCTCGGCAAAACCGAGACGGTGGTCCCGTCCCCGGGGATTGAACCAGCGCCAGACGAACAGGGAAAAAAGCCCTTGATCCGTTTCCAGATTCAGGCGTGTGAAGCCCAGCCGCTGGGGGTGTTTGCCGCCGGCGCTTGGCAGGGACAGGTACACCCGCCGAATGTCATTCCAGCCGAGCTTCCAGTGGCCGTCGCTTTGCCGCAGAACGGGCAGGGTCGGAATGCGTGGTATCCGTGCTTCGATGCCGGTGTCACGGACTGTGAGACGGGCCTGGCCGAGGCGCCACAACACCAGCAATGCGACCGGTGCAATCACGGCCAGCATCCAGAACATGGATTGTAGCTCCGCATCTTCCATGGTCTCGTTCCAGGCCCGGGTCAGCCCTTGAAGGAAATCGCCTTGCTCACTCTCCAGCGCGCCGGCCCACAGGAACAGGGACACGAAAAGCACGGCGAGGAAACCGAACAGCAACAGCAGAAAGGCGTTGGCGACGGAGCGTTTCACCAGCGCCTGTCCGAAATGCAGGGTGACTGAGGCGGGGTGGTCCCGAGATCCCTTCATGATGTTCGTTCCTTCCGGTTGGGCTCTCTGTTGTCCAGGTCGATGATTCGTCAAGCTTATAGCCGGGCGCGAAGAGGGCGCAAGACAGCACGGGCAGACCCGTCCCGCAAGCACGATAGCCGGATTCCGTTCCGGCCTGGATGGCCATGCACGCTCATCGATCTAGTGTGCCGCACTACATGGAAATACTGCCCTTGCGGAAATCACTGCTGCCCAGCATCAGATTGATGCAAACGGGTGTGCCCTGTGCGGCCAGTTCCCGTGCCTGTTGCAGTGCCTCGGGAATCTGGTCGTCCTGCGTGACCAGCATGCCCTTGCCGCCATAGCCTTCGGCCGCCTGATGGTAGTCCGTGCGGCGCAGATAGGTGCCGATATTGTCGCCCAGCATGGCTTCCTGTTCGCGCGCGATCTGGCCCCAGCTGGCGTCGGTGCCCACCACGGCGATGGGGGCCATGCCCATACGCACATAGGTGTCGAACTCGGCCAGGCTGTAGGCGCAGGAGCCGTCGCCGTAGATCAGCCAGATCTGCGAATCCGGCCGGGCGGTGGCCGCGCCCAGAGTAAAGCCGCCGCCCACGCCCAGGGTGCCGAACACGCCCGGGTCCAGCCAGGACAGCGGCCGGCGGGGCTTGAGCGTATAGGCGCTGGTGGCGACGAAATCACCGCCGTCCACCACCAGAATGTCGGTTTCTTCCAGCACGCCGTCCAGCTTGCGGAAGAAATTGAGCGGATTGACTCCTTCGCCGGATGCGCTGGCCTGTCCGTCGATTTCCTCCTCGCGCGCGTTTTCGCGCTCGGTCAGGGTTTCGAACCAGTCATTCCAGTCCCCCGGATTTGCCTGTTCGGCCAGTGCCTGCAGGAAATCCCCCGGATGATCCAGCACCGGAACATCCGGCTTGCGGTTGAGGTAGAGATCATCCCGGGACAGGTTGATGGAGACAATCTCGGCATCGCGGGCAAAGCCGCGCCCGTATTTCAGGCGGAAATCGAAGGGAAAGCCGGCAATGATCACCAGATCCGCTTCGGCCAGGGCGTTGGTGCGCTTGTGGCGAAAGAGTTGCTGGTGTTCGGCGCCCAGCAGCCCCCGGGCCATGCCGCCGGTCCAGGTGGGCACGCCCAGCCGGGCCACGGCGGAGGCCACTTCGGCGGCCTGACCGATATCGCGATTCACTACGACCTGTGAACCCAGCACCAGAACGGGCCGTTTGGCTTTCGCCAGCTTGCGGGCGACGGTACGGGCCTGGCCGCCGGCGCGCCATTCGCCCAGCCCCCGGGGCAGGGCGGAGGCATCCGGATGCAGGCGCAGGCTGGGTTGATGTTCCTGGCGCTTGAGGTAGAGATCCAGGGCCGTGCGTGCGGCCGTGCCCACCGGTCCCTTGAGATGCTTGATGCCCGCCTGGTCGGCGTACATCTCGTGGACCATTTCGCGCGGATAGAGAATATCGATGGGCGCCTCGATAAAGACGGGACCGGGCACGCCCGAGGCGGCCACCTTGAGCCCGTGGGCCATGGCGTCGTCCAGCTGGGCCAGGGTTTTCACCGACGCCTGCCACTTGGTGAGCGATTCCATGAGCGAGATCTGGTCGATGTCCTGCAGCGAGCCCCGGTTCTTGAGCACCGTGGGAGTGGCGCCGCCGATCAGCACCACCGGCGACTGCGCCATCTGGGCGTTCTTTATGGCGGTGATGGAATTGGTCACCCCGGGGCCGGCGGTCACCACGGCCACGCCCGGG
>CAZHGU010000302.1:0-2787 GCA_964532105.1 uncultured Alcanivorax sp.
GAGATTATGAGTATGCCCCACGATTTAAATATTGTTCGGGATCGACTAGATAAGTTAAGATTTGTCGAGCGCTTCATGCGTTCCTGAGTGCAACAGGGAATGTAAAAGGGTGCTAATGGCTCTTATTTTGGGGTTTAATTAGTGGTGTTGCAGAAGGTTGCCCCGATCTGTGGATGCTCACAGAAAGCACACAGAGACTGAATCTCTGTGCTCTCTGTGGTAAATATCCGGACCTGGTTTCGTCACCAGTTCAGAACTCCTCCGGTGGATGGGGTTTTGCGAGACTGCCAGCCGCAGAGACTCTGATAAAACGGGGGTGCTTTCGCACCCCTGCACCACGACAATGGTGTTTGCGCTAGACGGTGGTCGCCTCCAGATTTTTTACATCCGCGCTCAGGGTGCCGTTCTCGCCGAAGAGCTTCTCGCGCCATTCCTGTACCAACGTTTTCGTATCGTGCTTGTCCGGATGGAAATCCTTTTTCGCATAGGCGCCCATGCGGGGCAGGATGCGGGTAACGAAACCGTTTTTGCCCAGCAGCAGTTTCATGCCCTGGCGCACGTCGGACGGCTTGCGCCAGAGGCCGTCGCGGACCACGAAATAGCCCCAGGAGCCCAGAATAGCGGGCAGCAGGGCACCGGCGACATAGGGGAAGGTGAGGGCCCGCTCGGTCTGGCTGTTGCCCAGGTTTTCGTAGACGTCATAACAGACGGCCTTGTGCTCGAGTTCTTCCAGGGCGTGCCAGTACCACAGCTGGATCATTTCCGGGTCGGCGCGCTTGCTGAATTCCTCGTCCGTGAGCAGTTGTTCGCCCAGCAGGGCGGTAAAATGCTCCATCATGGCGGTGCAGGCCAGCTGCTGGCGGTGGGGCAGCTGTTCCAGCAGCCACAGCCCCGCCCGGATGGCGCGGTCGGGCACGTCGATATCAAAGCCCTTTTCGTGCAGCATTTCGTTCAACCGTTCATGCTCGCGACCATGGATGGCTTCCTGGCCGATAAAGCCGGCTACCTGGGCTTTCAGCTCCGGGTCGTCGATCTGGTCGCGGAAGCGGCGCACGGACTCGACGAAAAAGTCCTCGCCGGGCGGAAAGATGGCCGAGAGTACGGCGAAGAAGGCGGTAGCGGTGCCGTTGTCGCCATAGAAATAACGCGGCGCCTGGTTCGGTACCCGGAAATTGAGCTGGCGCGGCGGAATGCCCACTTTGGTGCCGGCCAGTTTGCGCACGGCCTTCTCGGTCTGTTGTGCGGCTACGCCCATGACGCTCTCCCTTATACTGCATTGTTAACGGTGACAGTAATCAGTGTCATGGAAGCCGAAGCCTGGCAGAAGGTGAGGGGCTGACAAGAATCGGTCATTAGTGGACAGAATCTTGAGCGTTTCCGTCATGCGGCTTTGCGGCACAACGCTCTAGGCTGGTTCCGGTCGTTACGGAGAAGTTCGCCATGCCCAGACCCGCGTCTACGTCCGCCATTGTCGGTCCCGAGCGCCTGGCCGCCCCCTATCTGGCTGCACTGATCCGGGCACTGGAAGAGCAGGGTGCCTCCCGGGATGATTTGCTCCGGAGAACGGATCAGAGTCTGGCCGGGCTGGAGCAGCCGGAGGCGGAACTGCCGCTGATGACGGCGGTGGAGATCCTGCACCGGCTGCGCGCCGCCGGGCTCACACCGGAGCTGGGCCTGCGTGTGGGCCGGGAACTGGACCTGCGTCATCAGGGCTTTCTCGGTTATGCGGTGCTGGCCAGCGAGGATCTGGGCCAGGCACTGGAACTGGCCATGCGCTATCTGCGCACCCGCACACGGCTGCTGACCCTGCACTTTTTCCGGGACGGCGACCGGGGCGTGATTCGCTTTGACGAAGGGGTGCCTCTGGGCGATCTTTATCCCATGGTCATGGATACCCTGGCCGTGGCGCTCTTCCATGTGGGCCGGCAGCTGTTCGGCGGCGAGGTGCCCGCGGATATCGAGGTGCGCCTGGCCTACTCCGAACAGCCGCACCATCAGCTTATGCGTGACTACACCCAGGGTCATCTGCTTTTCGACTGTACCTGGTGCGAGGTGCGCTTTCCCCTGACCTGGCTGGAGCAGCCCATCGGTACCGCCGACCCGAACATGGCCCGGCTGGCGGCGGAACAGTGTGAACAGGCCCTGCGCGACATGGAGCAGTCCGAGGGGCTGCTGGGCCGGGTGCGGCAGCTGGCCGCCGAACACCTGCACGAGGAGCGGAGTCTGGACCGGGTGGCCGAGGCACTGCACATGACGCCGCGCTCGTTGCGCCGGCGGTTGCGGGAAGTGGGCACCAGCTACAAGACCCTGGTGGAAGAAGTACGCGCACGCCGGGCCCGGGATCTGCTGGCCCATACCCGTCATTCGGTGGACCGGATCGCGCTGGAGCTGGGGTATCAGGATCCGTCCAACTTCGGCCGCGCCTTCCGCCGCTGGACGGGGTTGTCGCCTACGGCATGGAGGCAAGAGAAAAGTCGCAAGGAGCAAGGGGCAAGGGGCAAGAAATAAGGAGCGGACGCCGAAGGCGTCCCTGCATTTTTTCTTTCGACTTTAGTCTTTCGTCTTTATGGCTCCATAAAAAAGGGGAGCCCGGAGGCTCCCCTTTTTCGGTCCGCGTGTGGAAACGCGTTCAGGCGGCGCCGGTCATCATGTTGCGCAGCACATAATGCAGGATGCCGCCGTGGCGGTAGTAGTCCACCTCGGAGCCGGTATCCAGGCGCGAGACCGCGTTAACGGTTTCCTCGCTGCCGTCCGCCTTGCGGAAGACCACCTTGATGGTCTGACCCG
>CAZHGU010000303.1:0-2787 GCA_964532105.1 uncultured Alcanivorax sp.
TGCCACAGAAGGTCTGCTGTACTTCCGCCCCTGCCGCCGGCGGTGCCAGAACGTCGGCATCCGAGGGATCATCCTCGAAGGGCCGGCTCAGCCGTTCATGGAGCTGTTCAAAGAGTTCGAAGTCGCCGTTCACCGCTGCCGCAATGGCGTCCTCGACGCGGTGATTGCGTGGAATCACGGCCGGATTTACCGAGCGCATGCGCGCCGCGCTGTCCGCCGCCGAGGCGGCGTCACGTTCCAGCCGGTGGCGCCAGCGTTCTTCCCACTCGTACCAGTCACTGCCTGAAGCAAACAGCTCGGCCACGTATTCGTTGTTCGCCGGATTCTCCGCGGCTTCGGCCAGACGCCGGAAAGCCAGGGTGAAGTCCACCCGGTCCCGGGCCATGAGCGCCAGCAGATCCTCGATCAGATCCTGATCGCCGTCTTCTTCCGATTCCAGCCCCAGCTTGGCACGCATGCGCGTGAGCCAGGCCCGGAGATAGACATAGGGAAATTCATTGATAACTTCGGTGGCCTGTTCAATGGCCGTGGATTCGTCTTCATGTAGCAGGGGCAGAATAGCCTCGGCGAAACGGGCCAGATCCCATTGCGCGATCACCGGCTGCTGCCGATAGGCATAGCGTCCGCCCCGATCGATGGAGCTGAACACTGTGTCGGGATGGTACGTGTCCATAAAGGCACAGGGTCCATAGTCCAGCGTCTCGCCGGCAATGGCCACATTGTCCGTGTTCATGACGCCATGAATGAAACCTACGGCCATCCAGTCCGCCACCAGCTCGGCCTGTCGTGCACAAACCGCTTGCAGAAACGCGAGATACGGATTGTCACTGTTGGCCACCTCCGGGTAATGACGCTCCATGGCGTAATCGGCCAGCCGGCGCAGATTGTCCCGGTCGTCGCGGACGGCAAAGAACTGGAAGGTGCCCACCCGGATATGACTGGACGCCACCCGCGTGATCACCGCCCCGGGCAGTGCGGTTTCACGGAATACGGAATCGCCCGTGGTCACCAGCGCCAGCGCGCGCGTGGTGGGCACGCCCAGCGCATGCATGGCTTCGCTGACCAGATACTCGCGCAACGCCGGACCCACCGGCGCGCGCCCGTCGCCGCCCCGGCCGAAGGGCGTGCGCCCGGCGCCTTTCAACTGAATATCCCGGCGCCGACCATGGCGGTCGATGACCTCGCCCAGCAACAGGGCCCGGCCGTCACCCAGCTGGGGCACGAAATTGCCGAACTGATGCCCGGCATAGGCCATGGCCAGCGGCTCCGCGCCTTCCGGGGTTTCATTGCCGGCGAAGATGCGCGCCAGCTCGTTTTCGCTGAACGCGTCCAGGCCCAGCTGCAGTTCGTCGGCCAGTTCGTTGTTCAGCTTGATCAGCCGCGGCTCGGACACCGGCTCCGGCTTGCTCCGGACGAAGAATTCGTCCGGCAGTTGCGCGTAGCTGTTTTCAAAGGGTAGTGCCTGCATGAAGCCTCTACGGTCGTGGGTTCGACAGGAATCCGGAATTGCCCGGCCAAGAGTGCCGGAATCATTTCAACAACACAGGGTCATTGTAGACCTGCTGTCACGGCAAAAAACAGCCGGAGGCTATGAGTGGTATAGAGCAAAAATTTATAACGGCAGGTCGTTGTGAAAGAGTTCTCATGGCCCTCGTCAGGCGTACATCAAACGCCCTTTGGGCTCCGGGATGGGGCGTCCTTCTTCCCGCGCGGTTTCGATCCATTCGTCGATAACCTGCCGGGCATTGGCAACCGCCTCTTCGTAGGTCTCGCCATCCGCCATGCAGCCGGGCAATTCCGGAACCTCTACCAGAAAGGCCTGATCTTCCTCACTCCAGTAGATAATCATTTCATATCGAATCGACATCCGACTCTCCCAGGCGATATTTCACCAAAACTGCTCGCACCTGTTTAACCTGATAGGGTTTAGCCTTTTTCTCCCGGGGCTGCAAATTCAGAATCTCTTCCACGCCCTCGCGAGTAAAAATATGATGACTGCCCCTGATTCTCTCCTCGAACCCCATTCTTTTCAGAAGTTGGCAAAGCGCGTGGAAATCAATGTTCGCATCCGCGCCTCCTGCAAGAATCCGTTGCCGCAGCTTATCGTATCGGCCCATAAGTCCATTTATTCCGTAAACGATCCATGAAACTCTGTTATTCAGCCGTAAGGTGCATCCTACGTTCAATGTCGCCGCAGTCTTTCCCTGACCTCGGACCAGGCGCTTTGATTATCCGGATGAGCTTCGGCATCCGCGATGCGCTCATCCAGCAGCGCCTTTTCCTCTTCCGTGACCGGTACCTCTTCGGAGGAAATCCGCCCAGAGAAGCCCCATCAGCTCCAGCCGCTCGGCCGCGCTGAGCTCCCGCACGCGTGAAATGAGATTTGCATCAACCAGACAACAACAATACCGCGATTGGACTCCGGGCCCAAGAGCCGGTTAAATCCCCCGCGCTTCCTTGAGCTGTTCAAAGGCGCGGCGGATTTCGGCGGTCTTGTCCGAGGCGCGCTTGACCACGTCCTCGGGCAGTCCCTCGGCCATGAGCTTGTCCGGATGGTGCTTGCTCATCAGGCGCCGGTAGGCCTTCTTGATTTCGCTGTTGCTGGCGCTTTCATCTACACCCAGCACCTTATAGGCATGGGACAGCGGCGGCTGGCGCTGCCCGCCCGGGGCACGGCCGCCCGCGCCGGCGCCGGCACCGCCCGCCGTGCCGGCATACTGCTGCCGGGCCATGATCATGGACAGGATCTGCTGGAACTGCGCCTCGGGAATGCCCAGGCCGGCGGCG
>CAZHGU010000304.1:0-2782 GCA_964532105.1 uncultured Alcanivorax sp.
CAGGGTTTCCAGGGCGGATTGGCTCATGGGAACAGGACTGTTGTTGATTGTGACGGCCGGCGAAGCGCCGGTTTACTCGAGTGTAGCAGACGCGGCGCCGGCGCCGGGCAGGGCGCTATTCGTCCTGTATTTGCCCCTTCGCTCGCGCCCGCTGCACGCGCAGATCCCGGGCCACCATCCAGCGCGCCAGCTCCGTCACCTCGGCAATGGTATCCACCACCGCCGCCGGGCGGTGCGGATAGCGCCGCGATCCGGGGAAGATCCGGTCGATCCAGTTCCGGCTCCAGCCCGCGCCGTTGTAGAAGATGGGCGTGATGCCCGCCCGCCGCGCGGCGATCACGTCCGTGGTGGAATCGCCCACATACCAGACATGCTCGTCCGCCGGAGCCTGTAATGCGTCCAGCGCCTGGAGCAGAGCATCCGGCGCCGGCTTGCGCCGCTCGATATCCGTGCCGCAGACGGTGACATCGAAGAGATTCTCCCAGGCGCCGTTTTCCAGCAGGGCGATTTCCTGCTCGAAGAACTCCCGGCGGCGGTTGGAGATCACGCCCACGGGCAGCCCCACCGCCTGCAGGCGCTTCACCTGCTCTGGAATTCCCGTCTCCAGGGGAAAGACATCCTCGATGTGATTGCGGTAGGCCGCGTCATAAGCCTCGTGGGCCTCGGCCTTGGCATCGTCGTCCGGGCCGAAGAGCAACTCGAAGATATCCGTGCGCGAGATCCGTTTCTCGGCCACCACCTTCGGATGAAGCTGCTTGTTTTCCTGAACGTAGGTCAGCAGCCGGGCGTCCTCCTGCGTTTTCGACTCCGCCGGATCCATAAGCCGGTCCGTCAGGCCCAGCTCGTCCAGTTGCGCCAGCATGTCGTCCACGGCGTGGTACATGGCCTCATGGGTGTCCACCAGGGTGGCGTGCCAGTCGAAGAGAATCGCGGTGGGGCGGGAGTGGGGCAGCTGCAGAATGCTCATGGCGCCAGTGTCGCCGGAAAGGATTGCAGCAACAAGTCAGAGGTTAACCCTGATCTTTCCTTTGCAAGGATGGGCTGCGCCAATGACCTCCTCGGTCTTTACCTTACAAAAGGCGAAGAAGCGTTCTGTACCTTCGCAAAGGGGAGGGAGGATCAGCCGGCTGCGGGTAAAGGTTCCCGCTGCCGCCTGGATACTTGAGCAACCGTTACCCATTACCTCGAACAGCCATCCGTTCGTTCACGGGCCGATGGGCGTGTCGGACCCGGTGAAATGGTTCCGGATCAGTCCGTCCATGGCAGCCAGGCCCGGCGCGTCCGGATTCCGGATGCGCAGCAGGACATGGGATCCGGGCAGATCGGGCAGGGCCGCCGAAGCGGGAACCCGGCCCACCTCCGGCGGCAGTGTGCTGCGCCCCAGTACACCAATGCCCAGGCCGGCCCGCAGTGCCGCCGCCACACCGGTAATGCTGTCGCTGGTGTAGGTAATCCGCGGCTGCCGGCCGGATTCGTGCACGCGCTCCAGCGCCCACTGGCGCCACCAGCAGGCCTGGTCGAACAGCACCAGCGGCAGTGCTCCCTCGGCCGGCAGGTCCAGCGCATCCGCCTTCACCCACCAGGTGGGATCCTCCATCAACAGCTCCCCGGTGCGCTGGGGCCGGTCCGCCACAATGAGGGCCAGATCCAGATCGCCGCCGTCCAGCGCGGCTGCCAGCCGGTCACTGCTGGCGCACTGCACCAGCAATTCCACCCGGGGCCGGTCGCGCTGGAACCGGCTGAGCAGCCGGGGCAGCTCGTTGCCGGAGTATTCCTCGGGAATCCCCAGGCGCAACGGCCCCTGTTCCTCGGCAACGGTAAAGAGGCCGGCGGCGTCCATGAGTGCCTCCACGGCCCGGCGGGCGTGCGGCAGCAGGCGCTCTCCGGCATCCGTGGGCACCACGTCCCCGTGAGCGCGGATCAAGAGAGTCCGGCCCGTTGCTTCTTCCAGCTGCCTGATCTGCATGCTCACGGCGGACTGGGTCCGGTGCATGCGCCGGGCCGCGCCGGTGAAACTGTGGGCGTCGACGACCGCGACAAAGGCGGCCAGCCACTCGGAGCGAACAGGCAAGGTCATCAGGAAATCTTATAAGCAATATCACTAAAATTCGATAGCCTAATTATCACCGCCGGCGCATCATCCTGTCACCATCATCTGAAAACGGAGGGCCGGAAGGTGCAGCGCCGGTTTTCCAGGCTCTGGTACGTCACCGCCTTGTTGCTGGTGGCGGTGCTGCTGGGCCCGGATCTGACGCCGGCTCCGGCGCGCTGGCAGCAACTCACGCGGGAGCTGGTCAAGCTCGTTCCACTGATCGTGACGGCGGCCCTGCTCGCCGGCTGGCTGGCCTCCAGCGCGCGCGCCGCGCGGATGCGTAGCGGCCTTGACCAGCGTCCGGTTCGGGCCGTGGTGCTGGCCAGTCTCTTCGGCGCGGTGACTCCGGTGTGCGGTATTGCCAGCGCGCCCCTGGTGGGAGCCTTGCTGCGGCAGGGTATTCCGGTGTCCGCCGCCATGGCGTTTCTGGTCGCCTCCCCCGTTACGGACCCGGGCATGGTGCTTCTTACGGCGGGGCTGCTCGGCTGGCCGTTTGCCTTGGGCAAGTTGCTGGTTTCCGCTCTGCTGGGTCTGGCCGCCGGCGCGGTCACCGCCGTGATCACCCGGGCGAGACCGCACACCCGATGGATCCGGGACGATGTCGGCACGGCCGGGTTCGGGCCGGAGCCGGCCACGGCCAGGCAGCGTTTCTGCCGGGAAAGCCGTGCCACCTTTCTGCTCATTCTGCGC
>CAZHGU010000305.1:0-2766 GCA_964532105.1 uncultured Alcanivorax sp.
GCAGATTCCGGTCGCCGCATGAAGAGCTGGCTGCTTCCTCTCGCAATGGCCGTGCTCTTCGTCCTCGCCGGCGTCACGGCCTGGTGGCTGCCGGAACGTGCCGGCGAACCGGCGCCGGAACCTGCCCAGGCACCCGCCGGTTCCGTAGCGGAGCGCAAGGCGGCCTTTATCGACACCCTCTTGCCCGCGATCCGCGCACAGAACGAACGTATCCGCAAGCACCGCGAACGCATCCGCAAGGCCCACAAGGCGTTGCGCAAGGGCCGCAAGCTGGCAAAAGACGAGCGGGAATGGCTGCTGGACATGGCCCGGCGGCACCGGCTGGCCCGGCCGGACGACGGTGAACCGAGCGCGGACTGGACGGAACAGCTGCTCGAACGCGTGGACGTGATCCCGGCGGATCTGGCGCTGGCCCAGGCGGCGCTGGAGTCCGCCTGGGGCCAGTCCCGCTTTGCCCGGGAAGGCAACAATTACTTCGGCCAGTGGTGCTTTACCGAGGGCTGCGGGCTGGTGCCGAAGCGACGCGCGGAAGGAGCCACCCACGAGGTGCAGGTCTTCGACTCGGTGGCCGCGAGTGTGCAGACCTATATGCGCAACCTGAACAGTCACCCCGCCTATACGCGCATGCGCCGGATTCGGGCCGAACTGCGCGAGCGTAATCAACCGCTGCGCGGCCCGGAACTGGCGGAAGGACTGAACAGCTATGCCGGTATCGGCACCAGCTACGCCGAGCGCCTGGGTTCACTGATCGAGCACAATGATCTGGAGCGCTTCCGCCGCGAGGAAAGCTGACCGGGCGCCCGTTCAGGGCTCGGGATACCAGCCCGATGCCGACTTGCGCATCCACTGGCGCGAATACCAGTAGAAGCGTCCCTCGCCGGCTGAAGCAGTACAGTTGTAGCGCTGGCGTCCCTCGCCCAGATCCTGACGTGCACGAACCCGCACCCGGGTGTTCTCTCCCCCGGATTCGACGCTGATCGCCGCCGGCTGCCCGGCGGCGAAACAGTTCAATTGCCCCTTCTTCCAGTCACCGGCGAGCTCCAGTTTCAGCTCCGGGCGTGGCTCGGTGGCCACCGGGTCGGCCGGATCGGCCGAGCGCACCGGCAGGGGCAACGCCAGTACCTTGTTGCGCAGGCCATCATCCCAGTCGCCGTAATGGCGGTTGATGGCCACCCGCGGCGCCTGATGCCAGTCCGTATATTCGCCCACGGCGCCGGTATGCTGACCAAAAGCTGTATAGCCCAGCTTATCGACCAGTTCCTGGATTTCGGGCGTGGACTCGCCGTAGGGATAGGCCAGCAGGCGCGGCGGCTCCTCGCCCAGCCAGTCCTCGAGCTGGTCCTGTGCCCGGGTGATTTCGCCGCGCAGACGCTCGAGCCAGGCCTGGCGGGACTCGCCGTCGCGGCGGCGCACCATGTGCGGATGGGTGCGCGTATGGTTGGCAATGGTATGCCCGCGCTCCTGGAGCTTGCGCAGCTGCTCCACGGACAGCGTAAAGTCGCCCTCGCTGATCTTGTCCGTGGTAATGAACCAGGTAGCCTTCCAGCCCTTTTTCTCCAGCGCCGGCAGCGCATGCTCCCAGGTATTGGCGTAGCCGTCGTCGAAGGTGATCGCGGCCACCTTTTCGCGCGGGTCCAGTCCGTCGCGCACGGCCTGGATGAGTTCGGGCAACGGCAGCACCCGGAAGCCCTCGTCGTCCAGGTGATCCAGGTGTCGACGGAACTGTTTCGGCGTCACCGAGGTGGCGGCGGGTGTATCCGCGCTGACATGGTGATATTGCAGCACCACGGCGCCGACGGCGCTCATCGGCAACCACAATGCAGACACGAGCAAGCAACAACGAATGATCAGACGCATCAGGAACCTGTCAGTTTCGGTTAATGGGCGCTCCGGTCGGCCTTGCTATGATGACCGCAAGCTATTCTCTACGGGAGTCTGTCATGGGCATGACCGAGGAACAACTGGCCACCATCCGCGAGGCCTCCGCCAATTCCTTCCCCTTTGTTCAGCGCTGCGGCGCTCAGGTGCTGGATCTGGATGTGGGTTACTGCAAGATGCTGATGCCCTTCGAACCCAATGTGAATCATGTGGGCATCATGTACGCGGGCGCGCTCTACACCATTGCCGAGCTGCCCGCCGGCCCCATCTATATGACCACCTTCGACGCCCAGCAGTACTATCCCATTGTCCGGGACATGTCCATCCACTTCAGCCGCCCGGCGCTGACGGACGTGACCGTGGAGGTCACTCTGGATCCGGCCGAAGCCCAGCGGATTCAGGAGGTTACCGACGCCGAGGGCAAGTGCAATTTTGAATGGGACACCGAAATTGTCGACGCCCACGGCCAGGTGGTGGCCACCACCCACAATGTCTACCAGCTGCGCAAGATGGGCTCATGAAGGCTCCGGCGCCCTGGCCACTGCGCGGTCGCGCCTGGATCTGTGCCCTGGAACTGCCCGAACGGGTACGTGCTGATCAGGGCGGCGCGCCCGAGGCGCTGGGACGGCCCGGTGGACGTTTCAGTTATCTGATGTTCGTGGATTATCAGATGTCGCCCGTGGGCCCCTACCGGGAACTGCTGATCATTCCCGGCCACTACCGCTTTGCCGACGGCCGGCGCCACCCGTCCATCGGCCGCATTTATGTCTCCAGCGAGGACAGTGTTACCAACGGACGGCGCAACTGGGGCATCCCCAAGGACCGGGCGGATTTTCATCTGGTGCGCGGTGACCACGGAGACCAGGTGGAAGTATCAACAGACGGCCG
>CAZHGU010000306.1:0-2760 GCA_964532105.1 uncultured Alcanivorax sp.
GCGCGCTCCATTACCGACGCCCTGGCCGATTTCGCGCCGGACGAACTGCGCGTGTGCGGCGGCGGCGCGCGCAATGGATTCCTGATGGAGCGCCTGGCCGCGCACATGGACCCGGCCCCGGTGACGGATACGGACAATTCCGGTATCGCGCCGGAATGGATCGAGGCGGCGGCCTTCGCCTGGCTGGCCCATGCCCGGCTGGCCGGCATCGCCGGCAATGCGCCGGCGGTGACCGGCGCCGAGCGCCCGGCCGTACTGGGCGCGCTCTACCCGGCCTGAGCCTGTTTGCGCCAGGCCGCCGGCGTCAGGCCGGCCCAGCGGCGGAAGGCGTGAATAAAGGCGGCGGATTCGGCATAGCCCAGCTGACGGGCCAGCTCGTCCACGGGCTTGTCCGTTTCCTCCAGGAACTCACAGGCCTTGCGGAACCGCACCTCTTCCAGCAACGCCCGGAAGGACGTGCCCTCCTCGCTCAACCGGCGCCGGAAGCTGCGCTCGGCCAGCCCGGTCACCCGGGCGGCATCCTCGGCGCCGGGAAAATCGCCGCGGAACATCTCCAGATAGCGCCGCACCTGGTCCGCAAGATCCGCGCCGGATTCCCGGCGCTGCGCCAGCAGCTGGTCGCACTGGGCCCGGTACATCTCGTGCGCGGTTTCGTTGGCTGTGGGAAAGGGGCGGGTCAAATCCTCGTTATGGATCCAGAAACGGCAGATGTCACTGCCGAAATGGACGGGACAGCCGAAATGCCGCTCATAGGCGGCCTTCTCCGGCGGTTCGGGATAGCAGAACTCCACCGAGCGCGGCGTCATGCTCAGGTTCAGATTCTTCTCCAGGTCCAGAGCGAGCTGGTAGGTGCCGGACATCTCGCCGTCCACGCGGAAACGATAGGCTGCCGGCGGCAGTGAGATGGGACGCAATTCCAGTGCACTGCAACCCTCGCCCGGGGTGAGCGCAAGTTCACTGTAGACATAGGTGAGTTCCCGGTATTTCACCCCGGTCTGGAAGGCATGCCAGGCGTTGCGGCAGGTCATGAGCAGCATGGTGAAGGGGCCATAACCAGCCAGACTGAAGTAAGTACCCGCTTTCAGCCCGGCCAGCGGATCAAGGAGGGTCTCGGCCAGCTCCATATAGATGCGCAGCTCCAGGCTGCGGTCTATCTCGGCGGCCGGGTCCATGCGCTGGGGATCCAGGCCGTGCCGGGCCAGAACCGGGTCCGGATCCTCGCCGATGGCGCGTAGCCCTTCCAGGGTGTAGACAAGACCGAGTATGGAACGGGTACTCATGGGCGCTGGCCGAAAATATCAATTCAGAGCATCAGGCTAGCATATTCAGCACCCGGGTCAGCCCCTAGAGTGATACGCAGTGTGGCAATTCCAATAACGAGAGGTGTTGTATGACCAGTCAGGCCCCCATTCGGAAACCCGAACAGCGTTCACTGGATGCCGTCATTGTGGGCGCCGGCTTCGGCGGCCTGTGCATGGCCATCAAGTTGCGCGAAGCGGGCATCGAGAATTTCGTGATTCTGGAGAAATTCGGCGAGGTGGGCGGCACCTGGCGGGATAACACCTACCCCGGCGCGGCCTGCGACGTGCAGTCGCACCTGTATTCGTTCTCCTTTGCCGGCAAATCGGACTGGAGCTACCGCTATGGCGGTCAGCAGGAGATTCGCGAGTACATCGAGAACACCACGGACGAATACGGCATCCGGCCCTTTATCCGGTTCAACCGGGAAGTGAACGGCGCCCATTTCGACGAAAACCGCGGCGTCTGGACCGTGACCACGGAAAACGGCGACGTCTACACGACAAAGCATTTCGTGCTGGCCACGGGCCCGCTCCACGAGCCGGCCTACCCGAATATCCCGGGGCTGGACAAGTTCCAGGGCAAGGTATTCCATTCGGCGCGCTGGGATCACGACTATGATCTGCAGGGCAAGGACGTGGTGTCCGTCGGCACCGGCGCCAGCGCCATTCAGTATGTACCGGAAGTGGCGAAGGAAGCGAACAAGCTGCATGTCATGCAGCGCACGCCCGCCTGGATCATTCCCCGGGATACGCGCGCCTATCCGAAGCTGGAGAAAAAGGTCTTCCGGCGCTTCCCGCTGCTGCGCAAACTGCACCGGGCCCGGCTGTACTGGACCAACGAATCCCGTGTCTGGCCGGTGTTTCATCCGGCGCTGGCCAAGGGGCTGCAGCAGCTGGCCAAGCTCTTTATCCGTTATCAGGTCAGGGACAAGGAGACCGCGCGCAAGCTCACCCCGAACTACACCATGGGCTGCAAGCGCATTCTCATTTCCAACGACTACTATCCGACCTTCAACCGGGACAATGTGGAGCTGCATACCAGCGGCATTGCCGAAATCCGCGAGAACAGCGTCGTAACGCAGGACGGTCAGGAGCTGCCCGCGGACTGCATCATCCTGGGCACCGGCTTCGTCGTGGACCCGCGCCAGTACATGAGCCACTTCGAGGTAACCGGTGTGAACGGCCACCGGCTGCAGGACGACTGGGCCGATGCCTCGCGTGCCTATATGGGCATCACCGTGCCCAACTATCCCAACTTCTATCTGCTGGTGGGCCCGAACACCGGCCTGGGCCACAACTCCATCATCTTCATGATCGAGTGCCAGGTGCACTACATCATGGAGTGCCTGAAACTGCTGGACGAGAAGAACGCGGACTATATCGATACCCGGCAGGAAGCGCTGGACGAGTTCGATGAAGAGGTGCAGAACAATATCGAGGGCACGGTCTGGACCTCGGG
>CAZHGU010000307.1:0-2743 GCA_964532105.1 uncultured Alcanivorax sp.
AGTTTCAGGCTGAGCGCCCAGCCGATCTCGCCGAAGACGGCGATCAGCAGGATCAGCCAGTACAGATTGGTGGCCATGGGACCTCGCGCCGGTTAACAGGCTGTTAATCAGACGGTCAGGTAGCCGCCGTCTACATTCATGCAGGTGCCCGTGGTATAGCTGGCCGCGTCCGAGACCAGATAGAGCGCCGCGCCGGCCATTTCGTCCGGTTCCGCGATCCGGTTCTGCGGCACATGGGGCAGCAACTGCTGCAGCACGTTCTCGTTTTGCGTAAGCGCGCTGGCAAAGCGTGTTTCCGTGATCCCCGGCAGCAGCGCATTCACACGAATGTGCTCGTCCGCGCACTCGCGAGCGAACGCCTTGGTCATGTTGATCACGGCGGCCTTGGTGATGGAATAGATCCCCTGCATGGGCCCGGGCACGACGCCATTGATCGAGGCCACATTCAGAATGCTGCCGCCGTTGTTCTCGCGCATGAGCTTGCCCGCCTCGACGGACATGAAGAAATAGCCCCGGATGTTCACATCCACGGTTTTCTGGAAGGCGGTCGGGTCCGTATCCAGAATATGGCCGAAATAGGGATTGGCGGCGGCATTGTTGACCAGGATATCCAGACGCCCGTAGCGCTTGCGGATCTCCTCGAACAGGGCCGTGATCTGGTCCATTTCGCCGATATGGCAGGGCATGGCCACCGCCTTGCCACCGGCGTCCTTGATCGCGCCCGCCGCTTCCTCGCAGCCCTCGGCCTTGCGCGAGGAAATGATGACCTCGGCGCCGTTGGCCGCCAGGGTCCGGGCAATGGCCTCGCCAATGCCCCGGCTGGCACCAGTGACCAGCGCCACCTTACCGGACAGGTCGAACCGGTTCGCTGCACTTTCTTTCATGATTTGCTCCCCCTAACGATAGCTGATCAGGTCGTGGGCCAGATGTAGGTGTTCATTCAGACTCGCCAGGCGCAGATCGCCGGGCCTACCCACCAGGCGCGTCACGCCGGCATTGACCAGGCCCCGGCTGAACGCCGGCCAGTCTTCATCCGGGAAGCCCAGCAGGGACTGTGCCGCCACGGCCACGGGGCCGCCGGAACTGAACACCAGCAGCTGCTCGCCGCTGTCCAGCGCCCCGGCCAGACGCTGCAGCGCGTCCCGTACCCGGGCGCGGAAGTCCGGCCAGCTTTCCCGGTACTCGCCCTCGCCGCGGATCCATTGCGCGATGGCCGCCTGAAAGAGTTCCTCAAAGGCCGCGCGCGGCTCGTCCTGCTGTTTGAGATGCGCGGCCAGGCTCGCGTGGTCTGTAAGCCGTGAATCATGGGAACGAATAATGTCCATATGATCGAACTCGTCCAGCCCCTGCTCTTCCTGCCAGTAGGGCGGATGCTGCATGGCCTTGAGACAGGCCTCGGCCGTCTGCGCATGGCGCTGCATGGACCCGCAGACCACGGACGCCGGTGTCACCCGCAACCGGGCCAGGGTTTCGCCCAGCAATTCGCCCTGGCGGTAACCCAGTTGCGAGAGTTGATCATAATTATCGGCGCCAAAGCTGGCCTGGCCGTGGCGCACGAGATAAATCGCCGGCATGGGGCGGTTCCTTGCTGCTGAGTGGGTGGTCCCCGGCGGCCGCTGGAGCCCGCCGGACGATCATGAATCTCCGAGCTTGCGCTTGTAGCTGTCCGCCAGTCTGAACATCTGGCGGCGAAACACCGGCGGCAGCAGGCGCTGGATCCAGCGGGCGCGGCGGCCGGCCTTGTGCGGCAACAGTATAAAACGTTTGCGTGCCACGGCGTCACGGATCAGAGCGGCGATATCGTCGGCACTGAGTTCGGAGGTGGCGAGCAGCTTGCCCACGGTTTCCGCCATGCCCGGTTCCGGCGAGCGCAGGGATTCGGTGAGATTGGTCTGAAAAAAGCCGGGACAGACCACGGTGGTATGGATGCCCCAGGGCGCCAGCTCGTAGCGCAGCGTTTCCGACAACGAGATCACGCCCGCCTTGCTGACATTGTAGCTGCTCATCACCGGCGGATTGAGCACCCCGGCCATGGAGGCGATATTGACGATATGGCCATTCCCCTGGCGCTTGAACAGGGGCGTGAACGCCCGGCAGCCATTCACCACCCCCAGCAGATTGATCTCCAGGATCCAGCGCCAGTCCTCGTCGCCGAGCCGCTCAATGCGCCCGGCGGCGGCCACGCCGGCATTATTGACCAGCACATCCAGCCCGTCCCAGTACTCTTCCAGCCAGCTCCGCACCTGTTCGAAGGATTCCGGATCGCGCACGTCCAGCTCCCGGAACACAATCCGGCCCAGTTCGCCCAGCTCGGCCACGGTTTCCTGGCCGCGCTCGGCGTTGAGATCGCCGATCAGCACCTGCCAGCCGTCGCGCAGATAACGCTCCGCCAGCGCCCGGCCCAGGCCGGAGGCGCCGCCGGTAATCAGGATTCGTCTGGAGTCGGTCATGCAATTTTTTCCGTTTTTGTTCGGGCTTGTCGCGGCAAGGATTCCGCTCCCACAGGCATGAATCCAGTGTGGGAGCGGCTATCTGTCCTCCGGGTACTTGAAACTACTGGTCCTTGTACCGTGCCAGCTCCATTTTGGCGATCAGCCCGCGGTGCACCTCGTCCGGACCATCGGCCAGGCGCAGCGAACGCGCCCCGGACCAGGCCGCCGCCAGGGGATAATCGTCCGACAGGCCGCCACCGCCATGGATCTGCATGGCCATGTCGATCACCCGGAGCGCCACATTGGGCGCC
>CAZHGU010000308.1:0-2743 GCA_964532105.1 uncultured Alcanivorax sp.
GGCGCCCGGATAGGCTAGGCGGTAATGGGGGTCCTCCGGGCACAGGGCCCGCACATGCATGTGTACGCCATCTTCCGCCACTTCCAGGTCGCGCTCGGCGGGTATTCGCGGTGCGGGAACCAGCTCCAGCGGCTTGAAACTGCGCCACAACAGATCCGGCCAGGCGGCGCGGATACGGACCTCGCTGTTGGCGGTGAACAGATTGTCCACCAGTTTCTGCACGGCGTCGTCCAGGGCGTCGTCCTGATGCCGTCCCAGGTAGCGCATCAGGCCCTGGCGCAACGGGAAATAGACCCAGCCCGCGATGGCCAGCGACACCAGCAACGCGTGCTCGCCACCCAAGCCTATGCCCAGCACCAGGACCGCGTCCAGTGACAGCACCACGGCGCCACCGAAGAACCAGACCCAGGTCCTGAACCACCACCGTTCCAGGTCGAACAGGCGATAGCGCTGCAAGCCGGCGGCCAACCCCAGATACAGCACCAGAACGGAAACCAGACTGAGCGCCAGGGGCATTGGACGATCCATGCCCAGCGCGGGCGGAATCATGATCAGCACCATCAGCAGCAGGGAGCCGACGAAGATCGACAGCACGCACCACTTTAGCGCGGCTCGTGCCACCGGGTCCGTGGCGGTGACGAACCATTGGCGGATCATGATCCCGATGCCCAGGACGAACCCGGCCAGGATGGGCAGGTAGACCGTGTATCGGGCCGAGGAGCCCAGCTGGAAGAGATCCGCCAGCCAGGCCAGCAGGGCCAGCGAGATGCCGATGGTGGGCACCGGCGCCGGCCCCTGACGGATGGGATACACCCAGAAGAGGGTGGCCAGGGGAGCACACACCATCAATACCGACAGGTGGTTGAGGGGCACCAACCAGCCCAGCAGGGTGCCGTCGAGAGCCAGTTCCCGGCCGCCGTAGAGCGCCAGCGTCAGGGTGGTGCCGAACATGCCCACCCCCGATAACGCGAACAGCCGGGTTTCCACGCGCCGCGGACGAAAGACCCAGATCCCCAGGGACACCAGCAGCGCCACCCAGCCGTAGGCGGCGTGTATCAGCGCATAGCCCAGAGCCGGCGACCAGGCAACGGGAGCCGTGTTCAGCACAATGCTGTCGCCATCGGCGCTGATTACCTCCAGACGACCCTGACGCAGCGCCCGGTACAACCGGCTCTGGTGTTCGAGAAACTGGTTATAGTTCCCGTAGTCCAGCAGATCGGGGTCCTCGATCAGCGTCGTACCCGTTAGCGGAACGCGCTTGCCTTCCACCCGCGCGGCTACCAGCACGGCACCGGAGTCGATGCGCGCCTGGTTGGGGGAGCCCGGCGCCACCTGGTCCACGCGCACAGCGTCCATGCCGGAAACGGGAACCAGATTCAGACCCAGCGAGGGTACGGAGGCCACCATGACCAGACCGCCGATTGTCGCCAGGAACGCCAGCCCTACCCAGGCCAGCAGGAGTCGTCTGGGCGGCGGGGATGCCAGCGCTTGCACCAGGCCCATGGATCAACGCTCGTCGTGATAGTGGACGATGCCCAGACGGGCTGCTTCCAGGGTGGCCTCGGCGCGCCCGGAGACGTTCAGCTTGCGGTAGATGGCCTTGGTATGGGAGGCGATCGTATTCGCCGATACATTGAGCAACTCGGCGATTTCGCCCCGGCCCAGCCCCTTGGCGAGCATGCCAAGCACTTCTTCCTCGCGCTCGGACATGGCGGTGGTGGCCTCCGTGTCCGGAGTACTCTGCTGAAAATGACGCAGGATGCGGCGGGCCACGCCGGGGTTCAGCGGCGGCCGTCCGCTGGTGATGCCCACGAGACTGTCGACCATGCTGTCACGGGGCTGGTCCTTAAGCAGGTAGCCACAGGCGCCGGCGCGCAGGGCACTGAACAGGTGCTGGTCGTCATCGAAGATGGTCGTGACGACCGAATAGGTTTCCGGGCAGTCGCGGCACAGGCGGTGCAACACTTCCATACCGCTGCCGTCCGGCAGGCTCAGATCCACCAGCGCCAGCGAGGGCACGGTGTCATCCAGCAACGCCCGGGCGCGCGCGAGTGTGCCTGCTTGCTCAATGACCGGCGCCCCGAACGCCTCCCGGCAGATATCGGCCAGCCATTCGCGGGTATCCTGATGATCCTCCACGATCAAGATCTGTTGCATCCTGGCGCTTCCCTGTTCCGCGATAATCCAACCCTAGCCGAATTGGGTCCGCGAGACCACCCGCCGGCCTTCCCCCATTCGGGCTAACCCAAACGCGGGATCCCGTAGCCAGATCGGGACGGGTGTCGAAGGTGTTGTCCGGACGTGACACCGAACGCATTGCCGAATGCCGCACTTGTGCCCGGGGCGGGAAAACGGAAGACCAGGCTAGCCCATCTGTGTGATAGGCACACACCGCCAGGTGTTTCATCCTTTCGAAGACTGATCTATCAAAGGGTCGGGTCCTGTATTTTGATGGGAGGTTTCAATGAATAACGGATATTCACGATTTGTACGGCAGGGCGGCGCGCTACTGCTGGCGCTGCAACTGGCCGCCTGCGGCGGCGGGGGAAGCAGCAGCGGAGGCGGAAGCAGCGGCGATGGTGGGAGCAGCAACGATGGCGGCGACTCATCGAGCGGCACATACACCATTGGCGGCACCGTCACCGACGCGAACGGGAATCTGACCCTGGAGAACAATGACACCGACAGCCTGGAAGTGGCGGGCGTGAGCTTTGAGTTTCCCACCGAACTGGAAGACGGCAGT
>CAZHGU010000309.1:0-1524 GCA_964532105.1 uncultured Alcanivorax sp.
GCCTGCATGGAAATCTGCCCCACCGGGGCCATTGTGGGCCCCTGGGAGTTGGACGCGGGCAAGTGCATCTCGTACCTCACCATTGAGCACAAGGGCTCGATCCCGGAAGAACTGCGCCCGCTCATGGGCAACCGCGTCTTCGGCTGTGACGACTGCCAGCTGATCTGCCCCTGGAACCGGTACGCGGATTTCACCGGCGAGGCGGATTTTGCCCCGCGGCACGGGCTGGACGACGCCCGGCTGGTGGATCTGTTCCGCTGGGACGAGGCCACCTTCGACGAACGCACCCGGGGCTCGCCCATCCGCCGGGCGGGCTATGAGGGCTGGCTGCGCAACCTGGCCGTGGCCCTGGGCAATGCCCCCTGGTCGGAAGAAATCGAGACGGCGCTGAACGAACGCGCCGATCATCCGTCGGAACTGGTGCGCGAGCATGTGCACTGGGCCCTGGCGCAACAGCGGGCCCGGCGCCCGGCCGAGGCCTCCGGTTGAAATCCCGCGGTTCACCCCCAATTCGGAGGTGCTGCAAACAAGGTTGATCTACCTTGTGGGAGGGGCATCCTTGCCCCGACTTCTTTCCGGCAAGGGCGTCGGAGCAAGGATGCTCCTCCCACAAGAGTTTTTACGACAGCCTCATATCCGGGGGAACTTATTTCAAGCTCGGGATCGCGAAGCGATCCTGAGCCAGCCAACCAGGGAGAAACCCGTGGAGCAATATCACGGCACTACCATTGTTTCCGTGCGCCGGTGCAACCAGGTGGCCATCGGCGGCGACGGCCAGGTGACCCTGGGCGAGACCGTCATGAAGGGCAATGCCCGCAAGGTGCGCCGGTTGTATCACGACAAGGTCATTGCCGGCTTCGCCGGCGGCACGGCCGACGCCTTTACCCTGTTCGAGCGTTTCGAGAACCAACTGGAAAAATACCAGGGTCATTTGAAGCGCGCCGCCGTGGAGCTGGCCAAGGACTGGCGCACCGACCGCGCCCTGCGCCGGCTGGAAGCACTGCTCGCCGTCGCCGACAAGGATTATTCGCTGATCATTACCGGCAACGGGGATGTGATCGAACCGGAAGAGGATCTCATTGCCATCGGCTCGGGCGGACCCTATGCCCAGTCCGCCGCGCGCGCGCTGCTGCACAACACCGAGTTGTCCGCGCGCGATATCACCGAAAAGAGCCTGACCATTGCCGGTGAGGTCTGCATCTACACCAACCAGAATTTCACCATTGAGGAGCTGAGCTCATAATGGCCGCGCTCACCCCCCGCGAAATCGTTCAGGAACTGAATCGTTACATCATCGGCCAGGAGGAGGCGAAGAAATCCGTCGCCCTGGCGCTGCGCAGCCGCTGGCGGCGCATGCAGCTCGACGAGGATCTGCGCGCCGAAGTCGCGCCCAAGAACATCCTCATGATCGGGCCCACGGGCGTGGGCAAGACCGAGATCGCGCGCCGCCTGGCCAAACTCGCGGATGCACCCTTTCTCAAGGTGGAGGCCTCGAAGTTCACCGAGGTGGGCTATGTGGGCCGG
>CAZHGU010000309.1:1534-2739 GCA_964532105.1 uncultured Alcanivorax sp.
GATCCGTCACCGGGAAATGGAGAAAAACCGCGAGGAAGCGGACAACGCCGCCGAGGAACGTATTCTGGATGCGCTGCTGCCGCCAGCGCGCGACGGCGAATCCTCGGACTCGGGCACCCGCCAGACCTTCCGCAAGAAACTGCGCGAGGGCGAACTGGACGACAAGGAAGTGGAAGTGGAGCTGTCCGGCCCCGAGGCGAGCATGGAAATCATGACCCCGCCGGGCATGGAAGAGATGACCAGCCAGCTGCAGCAGATGTTTTCCAAGATGGGCGGCCAGCAGAAAAAGAACCAGCGGCTGAAGGTGAAGGATGCGTTCCGCCAGCTGCGCGACGAAGAGGCCGCGCGCCTGGTCAACGAGGACGAGATCAAGACCCGTGCCATCGAAGAGGTGGAGAACAACTCCATCGTCTTTCTGGACGAAATCGACAAGGTGGCCAAGGGGCATGACAACACCAGTGGGGATGTCAGCCGCGAAGGCGTGCAACGCGATTTGCTGCCGCTGATCGAGGGCAGCACGGTGAGCACCAAGCACGGCATGGTGAACACGGATCACATCCTGTTCATCGCATCCGGCGCCTTTCATCTGTCCAAGCCCTCGGACCTGATTCCGGAGCTGCAGGGCCGGCTGCCCATCCGCGTGGAGTTGAACGCGCTCACGCCGGACGATTTCGAACGCATCCTCACCGAACCCAGTGCCTCGCTGACGCGCCAGTACCGCGAACTGCTCGCCACCGAGGGGCTGAAACTGGAATTCACCGACGACTGCATCCGCCGCATCGCCGAGGTGGCCTGGCAGGTGAACGAGCGCACCGAAAACATCGGCGCGCGCCGGCTGCATACGGTCATGGAACGCCTGCTGGAAGAAATCAGCTACGACGCCGACGACCTCGCCACCCAGTACCACGAAAAACCCCTGGTGATCGACGCCAATGAAGTGGACCGGTATCTGGGCGATCTGGCCCAGGATGAGGATTTGAGTCGGTATATCCTTTAATCTTCGATTAAAGGATAGTCGCAAGCCGAAAGACCAAAGCCGAAAGAAAAATCATTTCTCCCCCTGGTAAGGGGAGCCAGAGGGGGTCATGAAGTTCGATTTTCTGGAACTCGACCTCTCCTTGGTCCTCCCCTTGTATCTCGGTGTTCCGGTTAGAGTAGGTGGAGAGAGCCGGCTCCGGCAGGCCGTATCCCCTTGGGCCGTAAAG
>CAZHGU010000310.1:0-2732 GCA_964532105.1 uncultured Alcanivorax sp.
GTGAGCTGGGCGGCCACAATTTCCAGTGGGCCTGGGCCTCCGGCCATGCGGCAGGGGAGAGCGCATAGCGCTAGTCGAAAGTCGCAAGCTGCAAGTCGCAAGAAACAAGGAAAGGGCGCCTCCGGCGCCCTGTAATATTCTCTTTCGGCTTTCCGCTTTCGTCTTTCAACTATTCTTTATTCTTCTGTTCTTCCAGCGCCTCTTCCATCTGCTCGAGTTCCTTCTGCTTTTCGCTTTGCCAGGGATTGACCTGGATCAGCAGGCCGAACTTGGGGTGGTCGAGGTAATGCAGTTCCTCGCTGCGCATGCGCCGGGACTGGTTGATCTGCACATGGTAGAGCCGGTCGCGGGCGTCCTGGTCGGTAAGCCAGAGGTCGGGTTCCACATGCAGGTAGCGTGAGACATGCAGCAGCAGGGTGCCGCGCATTTCCGGCAGGGCCAGGGTATGGCCGGCCTGAAAGCTGTCTTCGGTTGTGGTGTTGCTGTCGCCATCAACCGGTTGCGCGGCATCCGGGCCGGATTCGGTGGCGGATGTACCGTCGCTTGCCTGATCCTTTGAGGACATTTCCGGGATGCTTTCCAGCGACGGCATGATGCGTTCGCCGCCCTGCACATAGATGGGGAAGGCGCGGTTGCGCTTGCTGACGGGCTGGCGCCAGCTTTCGTGGAAAAGAATACGGTAGCCGCCGCGGTCCAGCATGCGTTCGGTCATGCTTTCCAGGTTGAACTGCTCTTCATCCAGTGTACGCCAGGCCTTGCGCTCGGCCGCGGCGCGGTGCTCGTCCGTGACCTGTTCGGGCAGTTCCGGCTGATTCCCGCCTTCGTCCGCCAGGCGAATCACGCTGGAGGCGAGATCGGGCTCGCGGCCGAGGCGCCAGTATTCGTCCGTGACCGGATCCTCGCGCTTGAAGATGACGGCTTCCACCTGGTACCAGTCCTTTTTCAGCACCTCGGGGGCATCGGCGATACGCTGCCGGAGTTCACCGGGCGCCATGTCGAGAAAGGGATTTTCGTCTTCCTCGCCGTTATCTTCCTGGGCCTGGATGCCGGTGCAGAGCACGAGCATCGGCAGCAGCCACATGATCTTTTTCATAACCATTCTCCCGGTCGGTACCCGGCGTCAGCCGCCGCTGGCACGCGCGGCGGGTTCGGGCTGATCCAGTTGTTCCAGCAGATGTTCCACTTCCTCGATACGTTCCGTGGCGTTGTCCGCGTCCAGCTTGAATTTGAAGCTGGTGGCGCCGTCCAGACTGTAGCGGCCGGGCGAGTCCTGCACCATGCGCACGATATGCATGGGATCGACCTGTGTGCGTTCGCTGAATTCCATGCGCCCGCCGGACTCGCCTGCGTCAATGCGGGTGATGCCCATCCTAGCAGCCCACTGACGCATTTCCGTGACCCGGAACAGGTTTTTCACGGGCGCGGGCAGCAGGCCGAAGCGGTCGATCATCTCCACCTGCAGCTCCTTGAGCTGTTCGGCGGTAGTGCAGCCGGCGATCCGCTTGTACAGCGTCAGCCGCGTAAAGTCATCGGGCAGATAATCCTCGGGAATCAGCGCGGGCACGTTCAGATTGATTTCCGGGCCGCCGGACAGCGGGGTTTCGGTGTCCGGGGTTTCGCCGCGCTTGAGCGCGTCCACGGCTTCCTCGAGCATTTCCATGTACAGCGAAAAGCCCACATTGGCCATGTTGCCGTGCTGTTCCTCGCCCAGCAGCTCGCCCGCACCCCGGATTTCCATGTCGTGGCTGGCCAGCATGAAACCCGCGCCCAGATCCGAGGCGGACTCGATGGCGTCCAGGCGCTTGAGCGCGTCGGCGGTCATGGAACGCCGGTCCGGCGTTAATAGATAGGCATAGGCCTGGTGATGCGAACGGCCCACGCGGCCGCGCAGCTGATGCAGCTGGGCCAGGCCGAACTTGTCCGCGCGCTCGATGATGATGGTGTTGGCCGAGGGCACGTCGATGCCGGTCTCGATGATGGTGGTGCAGATGAGCACATTGAAGCGCCGGTGATAGAAATCACTCATCACCTGTTCCAGTTCGCGCTCGCGCATCTGTCCGTGGGCCACGCCCACGCGTGCGTCCGGCACCAGTTCCTGCACTTCCTCCACGGCACGGTCCATGCTGTCGATATCATTGTGTAGATAGTAGACCTGACCACCGCGCAGCAGTTCCCGCAGCATGGCCTCGCGCAGGGTGGTGCCGTCCTTTTGCTGCACGAAGGTTTTCACGGACAAACGCCGTTCCGGCGGCGTGGTGATAATGGAAATATCGCGCAAACCGGACAGCGACATGTTCAGTGTGCGCGGAATGGGGGTGGCCGTGAGCGTGAGCATTTCGCATTCGGCGCGCATCTGCTTGAGGCGTTCCTTGTGACGCACGCCGAAGCGGTGTTCCTCGTCCACGATCATCAGGCCCAGATCATTGAACTTCACATTGTTCTGCAGCAGCTGGTGGGTGCCGATCACGATGTCCACCTTGCCCTCGGCCAGGCGTTCCAGCACATCCCTGCGTTCGTTCTGGCTGCGGAAACGCGAGAGCACTTCCACGGTCACGGGCCAGTCGGCGAAGCGGTCGGTAAAGGAATCATAGTGCTGCTGGGCGAGCAGGGTGGTGGGTACCAGCACGCCCACCTGGGTGCCGTTGTGCACGGCCAGGAAGGCGGCGCGCATGGCCACCTCCGTCTTGCCAAAGCCCACGTCGCCACAGACGAGGCGATCCATGGGCCTTTGC
>CAZHGU010000311.1:0-2729 GCA_964532105.1 uncultured Alcanivorax sp.
TTGGCCTTGCCGCCGGTGGCCTTCATGACCTGGCCCACGAAAAAGCCGAACATCTTCTTGCGTTTCTTGGGTTCGGCGGCCTTGTAGGCCTCCACCTGTTCGGCATTGTCGGCGAGCACCTGATCCACAATGGCTTCCAGCTCGCCGCTGTCCGACATCTGTTTCAGGCCCTGTTGTTCGATCACCGTATCCGGATCGCCTTCGCCGTTCCAGACCGCTTCGAAGACCTGCTTGGCGATCTTGGAACTGATGGTGCCGTCCTGGATGCGCTCGATAATGGTGCCGAGCTGTTCCGGCGTGATTCGCGCCTGCTCAATGGATTTCTCTTCCCGGTTGAGCATGCCCAGCAGTTCGGAGGTGATCCAGTTGGCGCTCAGCTTGGCTTCGCCGCTGGCGGCGGATACCGTGGCTTCGAAATATTCCGCCACGGCGCGTTCGGCGACCAGGACATGAGCGTCATAGGCGCTCAGTTCATAGTCGTGGACAAAGCGTTCGCGCTTGCTGTCGGGCAGTTCGGGCATGTCCGCGCGCAAGCGTTCGAGATCATCGTCGGTAACACGTATGGGCAGAAGATCCGGGCAGGGGAAGTAACGGTAGTCGTCGGCTTCTTCCTTGGTGCGCATGGACCGGGTTTCATTTTTGTCCGCGTCATAGAGCCGGGTTTCCTGCTCGATGCGGCCGCCGTCTTCCAGTATGTCGATCTGGCGCTCGATTTCGTGGTTGATGGCCTTGTCCACGAAACGGAAGGAATTGACGTTCTTGATTTCGGTACGGTTACCAAACTCGGTCTCGCCCGAACGGCGCACGGACACATTGGCGTCGCAGCGCATGGAGCCTTCGGCCATGTTGCCGTCGGAGATGCCCAGATAGCGCACAATGGAATGCAGTTTGCGGAGATAGGCCACCGCTTCGGCGCCGGAGCGCATGTCCGGTTCGGACACGATTTCGAGCAGCGGGGTGCCGGCGCGGTTGAGGTCAATGCCGGTCATGCCGCCGAAGCCTTCGTGCAGGCTCTTGCCCGCGTCTTCTTCCAGATGGGCGCGGGTGATGCCCAGGGTCTTCTCGGTGCCGTCGTCGAGCACGATTTTCAGACGGCCCTTGCCCACCACCGGATGATCGAACTGACTGGTCTGGTAGCCCTTGGGCAGGTCCGGGTAGAAGTAGTTCTTGCGCGCGAACACCGAGTGTCCGGTTACCTCGGCATCAATGGCCAGGCCGAACAGCAGGGCCATGTCCAGCACTTTCTCGTTGAGCACGGGCAGGGTGCCGGGCATGCCCAGATCCACCAGGCTGGCCTGGCTGTTGGGTTCGGAACCGAAGCGCGTGCTTGCGCCGGAAAAGATCTTGGAGTCCGAGGCCAGTTGCACATGGACTTCCAGGCCGATCACCGCTTCCCAGCTCATGCTTCACCTCCGAAGGCCGGTGCCTTTTCATGCCAGTCGGTGGCCTGCTGAAAACTGTGGGCGAGGTTGAGGATCCGGTCCTCGCGGAAATAGTCACCGATGGCCTGCACGCCCACCGGCAGGCCGTCCACCAGCCCGGCGGGCATGGACAGCGCCGGCAGGCCGGCCAGATTCACCGCAATGGTGAAGACATCCTGCATGTACATGGTGACCGGATCATCGCTTTTCGCGCCGATATCGAAGGCGCATTCCGGTGCCGTGGGGCCCATGAGCACATCCACCTCCGACAGCGCCTTTTGAAAATCGTCGCGGATGAGCGCGCGCACCTTCTGGGCGCGGCCGTAATAGGCTTCGTAATAGCCCTCGGACAGGGCATAGGTGCCCACCAGAATCCGGCGTTTCACCTCGGAACCGAAGCCCTCGGCGCGTGAGCGCTTGTACAGATCCTCCAGACTTTGCGGTTCCGCGCAGCGGTAGCCGTAGCGTACGCCGTCGAAACGCGCCAGGTTGGACGAGGCTTCCGCCGGGGCGATGACGTAATAGGCGGGCACGGACAGATCCAGATGCGGCAGGCTCACCCACTGGACCTTCGCGCCGCGCTTTTCCAGCTCGCGCACCGCCTCGCGGGTGGCGTCGGCAATTCGACTGTCGAGATGCTCCGGGAAGAACTGTTCGGGCAGGCCGATCTTCAGGCCCTGGATATCGCCAGTGAGCGCGGCGCTGTAGTCCTCCACCGGCCGGTCGACACAGGTGGAGTCCTTCGGATCATGGCCGGCCATGGCACCCAGCAACAGGGCGCAGTCTTCGGCCGTGCGCGCCAGCGGTCCGGCCTGATCCAGGCTGGAGGCGAAGGCGATCATGCCCCAGCGCGACACCCGGCCATAGGTGGGCTTGAGTCCGGTCAGGCCGTTGAGCGCGGCGGGCTGGCGGATGGACCCACCCGTGTCCGGGCCCGTGGCCGCCGGGGTCTGGTGCGCGGCCACGGCCGCCGCCGAGCCGCCCGAGGAGCCGCCGGGCACCTTGTCCGTGTTCCAGGGGTTGCGCACCGGGCCGTAAAAGCTGGTTTCGTTGGACGAGCCCATGGCGAACTCGTCCATGTTGGTCTTGCCCAGCATGACCGCGCCGGCGGCCTGCATCTTCTCCACCACCGTGGCGTCATAGGGCGCGATGAAGTTGTCCAGCATGCGCGAGCCGCAAGCGGTGCGGATGCCGTCGGTGCAGAAGATATCCTTGTGCGCCACGGGCAGCCCCGCCAGGGCACCGGCGTTGCCCGAAGCCCGGGCCTGATCCGCCGCGTCCGCCTGGGCCAGCGCTTGCTCCGCGGTG
>CAZHGU010000312.1:0-2723 GCA_964532105.1 uncultured Alcanivorax sp.
CCTCGGCCGCGCCCTTTGACGGCATTATCGTCACCTGTGCCCGCGCCGAAGTGCCCGATGATCTGCTCGACCAACTGGCCGATGGCGGCCGGCTGGTCATGCCCGTGGGTGGCGCGGACGGTCAGTATCTGACGGTGGTGGACCGCGAGGGCAGTGAATTTCACAGTCAGATGCACGAACCCGTGCGCTTTGTACCTTTCCAGCGGGGAGTCAGTCGTTGAAACATTTACCCGGTATCTATGCCCGGGGCCTGGCCATGGGCGCGGCGGATCTGGTGCCCGGCGTCTCCGGCGGCACCATTGCCTTCATTACCGGCATCTACGAAGAGCTGGTCGAAACCCTGGCCGGGATCCGTCCGCGCCTGCTGGGTGTCTGGTGGCGCGAGGGCACGGCGGCGTTCTGGCGCGCGGGCAACTTCAATTTCCTGCTGGCATTGTTCGCCGGGGTGCTCACCAGCCTGGTGCTTTTCGCCGGCCTGCTGTCCTGGTTGCTGCAGTACTATCCCGTTCCCCTCTGGGCTTTTTTCAGCGGCCTGATCGCCGCGAGCATTCCCCTGGTGCTGCGGCCCGTGGGCTGGCGGCGTCCGGTGGTGCCATTGATGCTGATCCCGGGCGCGGCCCTGGCCGCCTGGATCAGCCTGCAGCCCGGACTGGGCGAGCTGGGCAACGCGCCCTGGATCTTTTTCGCCTCCGGCGCCGTGGCCATCTGCGCCATGATCCTGCCCGGCATTTCCGGCAGCTTCATTCTGGTGCTGCTGGGCATGTACGCGGCCGTGCTGGCCGCGCTGGATGCCGGCGACTGGCTGCGTGTGGGCGCCTTTCTCGCGGGTACCATTTGCGGCCTGCTGGCCTTCGTGCAGGTGCTGCGCTGGTTGCTGCACCGCTGGCACGACGCCGTGCTGGCGCTCATGGCCGGTTTCATGGGCGGAGCCCTGGTCAAGGTCTGGCCCTGGCAGTGGGCCGCTCCGGAAACCGGCGCGGAGCGGCCGGTGCTACCCGGCACCTATGCGCAGCTCACGGGCGAGCCGGCCCTGCTGTTGCCGGCCCTGGCGGCGCTGGCCCTGGGTGTACTGGCGGCCTGGTTACTGTCCCGCGCCGAAGCCGGGCGAGGGAACCTCTGAACGAATCCCCCGCGGGCTTTGTTCCGTTCAAAATCTTGGTATATCAGATAATGGTGGGCTATAGATTATAGTTGCCTCATTATGCTACGAAGAATGTAACCGACGGATTTTGAACGGACCCCTTCGGGCCATGCTCTTTTTCGTCTGGCTCGGCGTTGCGCCTCCTACCCGTACAGGCAGTACGGCGGCGTCGGCGCGCCTTGATCCAGACGAAAAATAGCGATGGCAAAACCCACGGGGGATTCGCCCAGAGGTTCCTTGAGAACTCTGAGCAAAGTCCGCCAGGGCTCAACGAGAATTTTCCTGAACCCCCTTTCGGGGCGCGCGGCGGAGGATAAGCGACAGCGTGTGGCGTTTTTGGCTCGGCGGAATCGTTTTGCTGCTGGCGGCCTGCAGCCCCAGCCGCGCGCCCGTGGTGGACTATTCACGGGCCAGCCAGGAGGGCGATGCCGAGGCCCGGGTAACCGAAGGCGTTCACGAAGTCCGCGAGGGTGAAACCCTGTATTCCATTGCCTGGCGCTACGGCTGGGATTTTCGTGAACTGGCGCGGGCCAATGATATCGATCCGCCCTATACCATTTATCCGGGCCAGAAGATCCGGCTGGATGCTTCCGGAGGCAGTACACAAAGCGCGGCCTCGTCTTCATCTTCTGCCTCTGCCCGTGAAACGTCCTCACCAAAGCCGGAGCCCGAGCCCTCTTCAAAAGCGGATCAATCAGCTTCCGATTCCGGTGATACGGATTCGGGTACGGAGCGCAAGGAACTGCCTTCCGGCACACCGGACTGGCAATGGCCGGCCGAGGGGGAACTGGTGGGACGCTTTGACGACGACGGCATGAGCGGCCGGGGCATTACCATTGCCGGCAAGGAAGACGCACCGGTGCGCGCGGCGGGCGCGGGCCGCGTGGTGTACCGGGGCAATGGCCTGACCGGCTACGGCAACCTGCTGATCATCAAGCACAACAACCAGTGGCTCAGCGCCTATGCCCACAACCGGCGCATGCTGGTGCAGGAAGGCACTCCGGTCGATGCGGGCCAGCGCATTGCCACCATGGGGGCGTCGGGTACCTATCGCACCCAGCTTCATTTCGAGATCCGGCGCGACGGTGAACCCGTGGATCCGGAACCGTTGTTGCCGAAGCGTTGAAGTCATGACACACGAGCAGATCGAAAACGATCCCCGGAATGCCCGGCGCTACAGCCGCCTGCTGCTGGGCGCGGCCGTGGCGTCCATGCTCACCGCCGTCATCCTGATTGCCGCCAAGACCGTTGCCTGGCTGATGACCGGCTCGGTGAGCCTGCTGGCCTCGCTGGTGGACTCCATCATGGACAGCATCGCTTCGCTGACCAACTTCGTCGCCATCCGCTATTCCCTGGTGCCCGCCGATCAGGAACACCGTTTCGGTCACGGCAAGGCGGAAGCACTGGCCGGGCTGGGGCAGGCGCTGTTTATCGCCGGCTCCTCGGTCTATCTGCTGTTCGAAGCGATCCAGAAACTGCGCAATCCGCAACCCATCGAGGCCAGCCATGTGGGCATTGCAGTCATGGTGTTCGCCATTGTCCTGACCGGTGTGCTGGTGCTGATTCAGCGCTATGTGATCCG
>CAZHGU010000313.1:0-2714 GCA_964532105.1 uncultured Alcanivorax sp.
CCTGGGCCGTGAACGGCAGCAGACAGCAAAGCAGCAAAAGCAATCTCATGAAAACTCCCTGGAAATAATTAATTCGCGTATGAAGACGTAAAGATCAGGAACCTCTGCGCCATTCATACTTGAGGTTCCTTATTCAAAATAATCATCCGACTCGTTCAACAGGGTTCGGGCCTCTTCCTGCGCATACACATTCTGCAGGGTCAGGCCGTCGCGGTGCGGATCCGCCTCCAGCACCTCGTTCAGCAAACGGTCGTGCAGTTCGCGATCAAAGGCCAGCCGCGCATAGTGCTCGGCATAAAGCACCTTCGCCAGCAGGTTATCCCCGTCGGACAGCGCAATCGCCTTTTCGAAATGCTTTTTCGCCTTGTCCGGCCGGCCGCCCATGGACTTCGGCAGAAAGCTGTTCATGACGCCGAGATACATATGGCCCTGGCCCTGCTTGTAGTCCTCGTCCAGGGCCACGGAGTGCTCGAGTAGCACATTGACCCGGCCCAGACTGCCAATGGCGTTCCAGTCCGAGCTGCGCACCTGGATGTAGCCCGCCCAGGTGGTGCCCAGGTTATAGAGAATGGGCACATCGTCGGCGTCCATGTCCGCCAGTACCTTCTCCAGCTCCGGAACGGACAGTGAACGCAGATCACAGAGCTCGTCGTATTCGACACAGGCGGCGCGCAGCGAATAATCCAGTGCCTGATCCGTCAGCTTCCGCGCGCGCTTGTCGTCCTCCACAAAAAGACCGGCATAGGAGCTGTAGAGATTGGCACCGCTGCGCAGCAGCCCCTCGCTTTCGGGCCAGTTGACAATGAAACCATCCACCATCAGCAGATAGGCGGGCAGGCCCTGCTCCACCAGCTGCAGATCATCAGTGTTCATGATGCCGCGCGGCAGGCTGTCGTCCAGGCGCGCCACGGCACAGGCCTGAAGCAGGCTCGCCGCCAGCAGCAATGCGGTGATCCGGAGTGTCTTCATCCCGCTCCTTTCTGGTTATGCGTCCGGGGAACAGCCTTTATAGCAAGGGCCCGGTGGACTGACAAACGGCCTCACGAGTAATAACGCCAGCGGCGCCACAAGCCCGTGACGCCGCCGAGCAGACAGCCACTCAGCAGACCGAAGAGATGCGCCTGGTTGGCCACGATTTCATCCAGGGCCACGAAACAGAGTATCAGCCAGCCCACCATGAGGATCACGATTTCCCGCCGCAGCCCGTAGCCGGCGGCCGGATTCGCCTTGCCGTAGATCCACAGATAGCCCAGCAGGCCATAGACCACGCCGGACATGCCGCCGAAACGCGGCCCCGTGGCGATGTATTGCGCCAGATTGGCCGTGATGCCGGTGAAAAGAGTGACCCAGACCAGCTGGGGACCGGACTGGAAATCCTCGACAATGCGCCCGAGCTCCGACCACCAGAGCATGTTGAAGATGATATGCAACAGGTTGAAGTGCAAGAGCATGGGCGTGAGCAGCCGCCAGGGCTGCTCCATGAGCGCGCGCCAGTCCTCGGGAAACATCAGGGCCTCATAGAGCCCCGTCTGCCCCATTGAGCCCAGGAAGAAAATGCCCACGCAGAGAAAGAGGACGGCTTTGGTGACCAGCCCCATGCTGGCCAGCCAGTTGCCGGAAAAGATGGGCGGCTGATCCGGGCTGGCGCCGGCGGGTTCGCTGATCTGCCAGTGATTGTGCCGGAAACGCGGATCGTCCGGGTTGGCCAGGAAACGCTCCAGCAGCACCCGGGCCTCGTCTTCGTGCTCCGGCGCCGACAGATCCACGGCGTATTCCTGCTCCCGGGGCTCCACCCGGGCCGGGACACCGTGTTCTTCCAGCACGCGCGCAAAGGCCCGGGCGGGAGCGGATCGGGGAAAACGGACGAGTTCAGTCATGCAGTTGTTCCAGGGTCCGGGTGCGGCGTTCGGCGTCCATGTCCGCCAGCTCCGCGATGCGTTCACGGAAGCAGGCCCAGTGCCCGCCGCAGTCGAGCAGCAGCTGGTTGAACGCCGGAACATGGTCATTGTAGTCCAGCAGGGTATTGAGTTGGGCATTGTTCAGCGGCCCCTCGAACCAGCCCTGCCAGGCATTCAGGGCCGGATCCCGGCTTCGGGCGCGCTCATACCAGTCCCGCAGCTTCTGTTGCTCGGCATGTTTCCGCTCGCGCATGGCCTCCGGGGCCAGATCCCGGGCATAGAGCGTCTCCAGCGCGCGGCGCGTCTTCCGCACTCGTTCCGTAACCTTGCGAAGGGCGTGTTCACGGGCCCGCCAGGTCCGGATGGCTTCCTCGTCGCCGGTGCGGGCCAGCCAGCGACGGGTGGCCTCGGCGGCCAGGGCCGTGGCCAGACTCTCGTTAAAGCGAGTATCGCCGGAGACATAGCGCCAGCGATGGGCCAGTTCGTGGAAAAGCAATTCCGCCAGCGCGGCCGGCTCGCGTCGCAGCATGGGGGTGGTCAGCGGATCGTCGAACCAGCCCAGGGTGGAATAGGCCACGGCTCCGGCGCCATGGACATCCAGGCCCTGTTTCCGCAGTCGCTCGGCGTGACGCTCGGCGCGGTCCCGGTCGAAATACCCCCGATAGCTGACACAGCCGGCCACGGGAAAACACCACTGGCGCGGCTGCAGGGAGAATTCCGGAGCGGCGAACAGATTCCAGACCACCCAGTCGCGTTCCAGCACCACATAGTCGCTGTAACTGCCCTCCACCGGCAGGTTCAGTTCCTCGTCGGCAA
>CAZHGU010000314.1:0-2709 GCA_964532105.1 uncultured Alcanivorax sp.
AGATCACGCCCTGGGATGAACGTGGACGCTGCACCTCCTGGGTCCGGATTCCGGTGACGATCGTGGCGGATGAGCCCATGACGCCCTTCATGCGCACGGCGCTGCTGGCCGATATGGGCAATGGTGCCGGCCAGCTGAATCTGGGGAACAATACGGGCAGTATCAATGCGGATATAACCCTGGCCCTGTCGGCCTATCCGGCTTCCGAATGGATCTGCATCGCCGGCGAGGCCATCATGCATGACAATGGCCTGGGGCTGGTGCATTCGCGGTTGTACGATACCGGAGGCGAAATCGGCCATGTCTTGCAGACCACCCAGGCGAATCCGGAGTATTCCGGTGGATAAGAGCCGGGGCTGCGCGGTCGCCTTGTCTGTGAAGGAGAATTCGCTTGCGTGAACTCTGGCGCCGGGAACGCGATGGTGTCCTCTATCAGCTGCGGCGCCGGGGTCGAACCCTGTCGCTGTTCGCCAACGGGGTTCAGCACTCGGAATTTCACCCGGACCGCTGGGTGACCGGCAGTGTCTGGGATCTGCTGTGGCTGCCGGCGCTCTTTCACGAGCCGGAGCATTGCCGTCGCATCCTGGTTCTGGGGCTGGGCGGAGGCAGTCTGGTGCCGCCGTTGGCCGGGCTGGTTCAGCCGGACACCTTCGTGGGTGTAGACAATGACCCGGCCCATCTGGAAATCGCCGAACAGTTTTTCCGCGTGGGCGATTTCGGGGTGGATACCGAGCTGGCCAATGCCCGGGACTGGGTGAAGAACTGGCAGGGCGAGCCCTTTGATCTGGTCATCGAGGATCTGTTCGCGCCGTCCAGTGAGACGGTGTCCCGGGTGTTGCCGGCGGACCGGAATTGGTGCCGCTCCCTGAAAAAGCTGGTGGCGCCCGGCGGTACCCTGGTGATGAATTTCGGCGACTGGCGTGAATACAGCCACAGCTGGGCGGCGTCGCGCTCGGCACGCGCGGGCTGGCGCCGCGGCTTCCGGCTGTCCACGCCGGATTGTCACAATGCTGTCATTGCCTGGTTGCACCGTGAGGGGAGCAGTAGCGAATTGCGCGCGCGGGTGCGTTCATGGTCGGAACTGGATCGGGCTCTCAACCGGGGGCGTCTCGATTACGGGATCCGCCGATTGTTTTGAGCATCCGGATTTTGTATGTGTTAGCCTCGAGCGCGATTTCCGTTCCTTTCCAGAACCTGACAAGGAGGGTTCCGATATGCGTTATGTGATGACGATGCTGCTGGCATTCCTGCCCCTTTCGCTGTGGGCCGAAGTCACGGGGGTCTATGAAATCGCCGACGGACAGACCATGGAGCTGAGTTACAAGGATGGTGACCACATGCGCATGAGCATGCCCGGCGGGCAGTTCATGCTGGTTGATGGTGACAAGACCTATATGGTGCGTCAGCAGAATGGCCAGTGGGTAGCCATGGACATGGCAGCCATGGGCCAGATGATGCAGCAGATGCGTCAGCAAAGTGGCCAACAGTCGCCCCAGGCACAACAGGGCAGCAGCGACGCGGAGTTCCGCGATGCCGGACGTACGGAAACCATTGCCGGCTATGAGGGCACGGTGTACGAGGTTACGGCGAACGGGGAAACCAATGAGATTGTCCTGAGCGACCACGAGGATATTGTCTCGTTGAGCCGGGGCTGGGTGCAGTTCACCGGCAATATGACCAAGCAGATGGGCGCCATGAACGAGCAGATGCAGGAAGATCTGATTTCGAAGAGCGATATCGATAAGCGTGGCGGCATTCTGCGCGTGGGCGACGATATGCGGGTGAAGTCGATTTCCACCGACAGCAAGGGTTCGGATTATTACGAACTGCCCGAGGGCACGAAGGTGCAGGACATGTCCAATATGCGTGGCATGGGAGGCCGTTAAGCGTCGGGAGAATCCCATGAAAGCGGTCGCGATTACCGGGGCCTCGTCGGGTATCGGCGAGGCCCTGGCTCACGAATGCGCCCGGCGCGGTGCCAGTGTGGCTCTGCTCGCACGCCGCGCGGATCGTCTGGAAGAGCTGGCCGGGCAGCTGCGCGCGCAATACCCGGACCAGATCTTTACCACGCGCAGTCTGGATGTAACCGAGCGCGACACCGTGGCACCGGCACTGGAAGCGGTGCGTGGCGAGCTCGGGGATCTGGATACCGTCATGGCCAACGCGGGCATGACGGCGGTCAATCGCACCGGTGCCGGGGATCCGGCCCGCGACGAGCAGGTGACGGCGGTGAATCTGCTGGGCGGCATGGCCACCGTGGATGCCGCCGCGCGCATCTTCCGTGACCGGGGCGGGGGACAGATCCTGGGCGTGTCATCCATTGCCGCCTTTCTGGGCATTCCCGGCAGCGCGGCCTATTCCGGTTCCAAGGCCGGCTTTACGCGTTATCTGCATACCGTGGGCATGGAGCTGCACAAGCACAATATCCGCATCACCACGGCCCATCCCGGTTTTATCAAGACCGAGCTGGCGCCGGGCATGGAGAAGTATCCCTTCGTGATTTCCGCGGACAAGGGCGCGCGCATCATGGTCAAGGCGCTTTTGCGCGGCAAGAAGGATGTCACCGTGCCCGCCTGGCCCTGGGCGCTGGTGCGCCGTGTGGCGCCGCTGGTGCCGGATGCGCTGGTCATGCGCGCCTTCCGCTGAAGCTAGCAGGCTGAGCTGTTGCCCGCCGCCTTGCGCCGCAGGCGACTGAATCCGGTCCTTTTC
>CAZHGU010000315.1:0-2709 GCA_964532105.1 uncultured Alcanivorax sp.
CCTGCCGCCCTCGACGCAGCAGTTCCGCTTCCGTCAGCGGCTCGCCGGTATCGGTGTAGGCGCGTCCTTCGAGCGAGACCTTGAAGTCGCTGCCCAGGCGCCGACCGGCCTCCAGATTCACCACCTTTTCCTCCGAGTGCGGATCATGGATCAGCGTCCAGAGGATTTCGGTGCCAGCGGTGTCGTTGAAGGTAAAGCGCTGGCCCACCAGCCAGTCGCGCTCGAAGGGACTGCGTGACAGTGTCTCGCGGTCTTCCTCCCAGAGATATTCGACGATCCAGCCCAGATCCATGGCGGTGTCCAGAATCCCCACCTGAGTGTACTCGAAGCCGCCCGTCGCCGCTTCAAAGCGTTCATCTCCGCCCGCAAAGAGACCGCGTTGCGGGTCAAAACCGTCTCCCTGCCCCGAGCGCGAGATGGCCTCGAACTTCCAGAGCCAGCCGCCTTGCGGCCAGAGCAGCTCGATACCGGTCTGATCAATAACATCGTATGCAGGAATTAGACGATCCTCGAAATCCGGCTGCGCCGCCACTGCCGGCGACACCAGTGCAGCGTTCGGGATAAGACGGGGTTCCCGGCTGGTGCCGGAGAAATGGGATACGGCCAATTCAAGATCTCCGATGAAGAACTGCCCCCGGGCGGCAAAATCCACCCGTTCGTTCTCCGCCGGAGATTCGTATGCGGCTTCGTCCTCCGCCACCACAATGGGAAAACGTGGCCGGCCGTCCTCGCCGGGATAGGTACGCTCGCGGAATCCCGGCAGCACGAAGAAATCCAGGGTGCCCCAACGCGGTGCCCAGGACAGGTTGATCATGGGCTGGCCCAGCTTTTCCTCGCCGTCCACCTGATCCACCTGGTCGGTCTGGTTGATAATGTCTACCAGGTTGCGGCCCTCGGTGACCCCCCAGAACACCTTGCGGATGCCCACCCGGGACTCCCAGCCGTTGCCCACATGAATCCAGGACAGTTCCCGGATATCGCCATGGGTCCGGCGTTCATCATGCTCGTCCACCCGGCCGTAAGGGATGAACGTGAAAAGATCCCGGCCCTGGTTCCAGTCGTGCAGGACTTCGGCACGCACATAGGCCGAGCCGTTGCCGTGCCACTTCACCTCGGGTCCCTCATGAGGGAAATACCGGCCTTCAAGGCCGACCTCGCCACGTACTTCCCAGGCCGTGGCCAGGCCGGTCCAGAGCAACAGGATGCATCCGGCCAGCGCACGCATCAGCGGGCCCGCTTGAGACTGTTCCGGCTGAAGTCCGCCTCCGACAGGCCGGTGTCAAAGCGGAAATTCGTCCAGTGCAGATCCGTGGCCTTGCCGGTCTGGTGGTTCTGCATGCTCATCTTCGACGGCCGCCACCACTCGTCCTCATGGTGCTCGAACCCGCTGTTGCGCAGGGTCTTGAGGTGACTCTGCTTGCGGTCGTAGTACTCCACCTTGCGGGTGCGGTATTCCGCCTGGTCGATCCAGGTGATCTGTTTGGTGTAGCCGGAATGCTCGCTCACCGGATAACGCGCGACCACGAAACATTCCAGACCGTCGGCGCAGGATTCCTCGCGCAGATATTCGTAGGTGTACTTCTCCACTTCCTGCGGCCGCATATCCTCATAGGCGAATTCACTGCCCATGAAGGGACCGGACTTGTTCTGCGAGGCGATCCTTTTCACACGGCGCAGCGCGGGCAGGTAGAGCCACTGATCATCGTCACCTTCCTTGTAGCTCCAGGTGAGCAGGGCCGTGCCGCGCACATCCGGCGGGGACTGAAACAGGATCAGACTCTTGTCGCCTTCCTTCTCCCCGGTGCCTTCCAGCACGCGCATCTCCAGCTGGCGCTCCGAGGTGTCGCCACGCTTGCTGATCAGCTCCATGCGCAGATCCGCGCGCATGTCGTGAAAACCCGACCCCCGGCGGTCCTGTTCCCGGGCGATTTCCAGGCCTCGATTGGACTCTTGCGCGGCGCCGGTATTGTCCCCGTCCGCGGCCCAGCCCGGTGACGCGCTCAGGACCGCGATCCAGAAAGTGATCCCCATCATCCGTTGCATGGCTGCTCTCCTGTGAAAGCCCGCGGTGGCGGCGCTATGACCCCATTTCAATTCGTGACGCACCGTCACGATAGTGCGCTCCGGTAGCCGGGTCAAGACGGGCGGGTTTCGATCAGAGGGCGTCGGGCAGGTTGTCCGAGCGGTCCTGCGGCTGGCGCTGCCAGGCGCTGAGTACGATCCGGACCGCCTCGTCCACCGAGTCGGTCAGGTGGAACAGATCCAGATCCTCGGCGTCGATACAGGCCTCCGCGAGCATCCGCTCACGCAGCCAGTCGGCCAGCCCGGCCCAGTACTGTGTGTCCATCAACACAATGGGGAAAGAGTTGATCTTGCCGGTCTGCACCAGGGTGAGCGCCTCGAACAGCTCGTCCATGGTGCCGAAGCCGCCGGGGAAGATGATCAGCCCGTGGGCGACGTTCATGAACCAGAACTTGCGCATGAAGAAGTAGTGGAACTCGAAGTTGAGCTTTGGGCTGATGTAACGGTTGGCGCCCTGCTCACTCGGCAGCGAGCTGTTGTAGCCCATAGACAACTTCGGGTTGACGTCGGCCGCGCCGCGGTTGGCGGCCTCCATGATGCCGGGACCGCCGCCGGTGCAGATGAAATAGCGATCGTCCTCCTCGTGGGTGTCCATGGTCCAGCGTGCAATGCGCGCCGCCAGCAGGC
>CAZHGU010000316.1:0-2698 GCA_964532105.1 uncultured Alcanivorax sp.
CCCGGGGCGCTGGCCGGCGAGTTCATCCTGGCGAGTTTTGTCGCCTGGGTGGTCGGATTCGAATTGCCCCGCGCGGACATGCTGCTGTGGTGGCTGGCGATCATGGCCGTGGCCCTGGTCGACTTTCTGGGCTATGTGGCTTATCGCCGGGATCCGGAGGCCTTACAGCACTACCGGCGCTGGCATCGGCTTTTTTCCGTTTCGGTGATTATCGTCTCGCTGTTCTGGGGGCTGGCGTTTGTCTATCTGATGACACGGGTTGGCCCGGAGTATCAACTGTTTCTCGCGCTCTTGTTGGCCTGTCTTGGCGGCGGCTCGGTGGCCGCGCTCGCGCCCCGGAGCAGTCTGCTGGCCTGCAACCTGGGTTTTTCCATGCTGCCGTCGGTGCTGTGGCTTCTGCTTCAGGGCTCGCTGCTGGGCATGGCGGCGGGTTTCGTGCTGATCGCGCTGGCGCTCGAACTCTGGTTCGGCGGCCGGGATCTGGGTCAGCAGATCCTGCAATCACTGAAATTGCGCTTTGAGAATGAGCATCTGGTGGATGAGCTTCAGCGGTCCAATGTGAGCCTGCAGGAGAAATCCCACACCGATAGCCTGACCGGCTTGCACAACCGCCGTTTTTTCGATGAAGCGCTGCACAACGAGTTCGCGCGCATGCACCGCGAAGCGGGTCCGCTCGGACTGGTGCTGCTCGATGTGGATTACTTCAAGGCCTACAACGACCGGCTGGGGCATCAGGCCGGCGATGAGTGTCTGCGCCGGGTGGCGGCCACGATTCGCGAAGCGGTCAACCGGCCCGCGGACGTGGTGGCACGCTTCGGCGGCGAGGAATTCGTGGTGCTGCTGCCGGAAACGGACCCGGCGGGGGCTCGGGCCGTGGCGGAGCGGATACGCCATGCGCTCCGGGTGCTGGCTTTGCCGCATCCCGATGCCGCGGCCGGCACCCTGACCGTGAGCATGGGGGTGTGTTCACTCAACCCCGCCGAAAGCGTGGATCCCGATCAGCTACTGGTCCGGGCCGACCAGGCCATGTACCGGGCCAAGGCCCATGGCCGGGACCGGATCGAGATGGCCGAGCCGGAGGGCTCCGAAAGCCGTTCGGTGTTGCAAGTGAAGTAGTCCCCGGTTCCGACTTTCCGTGAATCCGGGGAATCCGGCAGGTGCAACCCGGCCGCTGGCCCCAACGCCTTCTGCCTGTGTCCCCGGGGTTGACAGAACTCGCTGGTTTCATGGCAAGCTCGCTTCCAGCAGTTGAGACAAAAAGACAGATCAACGTCCTTGTATCAAGGGCGCTTCACAAGGATGACGCCGGGGATTATTTCCATGACATTCAGCAAAACAGCCGCCCTGAATCGCGCTCTGGCGGCGGGGTTTCTGGTGGTGCTGGTTCCGGGGATACAGCCGGCCGGAGCCGCGCCGGACGATTATCCCGATGACCCCTTCGCCGAGCACCGCCGGCCCCTGCCCGCCGATGAGATCGGCACCGCCCGCGGGCAAATGCAACTCACCGCCCTGGGGGCCCTGACCGACGGCGAAGGCCAGAGCGATGACCGTTACTTTGCCGGCCAGATCACCAGCGAGCATGTGCTGCACGAATTTGCCGGTATCCGCGCCACGGCCGTTCAGGATCTGATGGAGACCGACTTCGACGGACTCGACTACCGTCTCTCGTCGGTACGCTTCGGCCCGGCGCTGCACATGCGGCCCTACCAGCGGGTGGATTTCGGCTCCTACCTTGAGGGCGGAATCACGGTGGTGGATGCCTTTTCCGGCGAAACCGCGGACAAGGCCCCGGAAGTGGCGCTGGGTGGTTTCGTGTCCGTGTTCGTGAACAGTTTCGTGTTCGTGCGTCTGGAGCTGCAGCGCTCCTGGACCAATCTGGAAATCGAGGGTGCGATGGATGATCGCAACCGCACCATGGGGTTGATGGGCATAGGCGTGGCGTTCTGATCATGGCGGAGCAACCGCGCATACTGATCATTGGCGCCGGCCCGGCGGGGCTGGCCACCGCCGCCCGGCTGCTGGAAAACGCCGGTGATGAGCTCGATGTGCGCGTAATGCATCAGGGCCATCAGCTCGGGGGCAAGGCGGCGTCGTTCGAGCAGCGTGACGGCCGGGTCTACGAGCATGGCTGGCACATGATCGTCGGCTTCTACGAGCGCATGATGGGGCTCATGGAACGCGCCGGCCTCGATCTCGACCGGACCCTGCTCGACATGCAGGGCAAGTCGCACATGTACGATCCGGTCCACCACGATCTCTATACCATAGGCGGCGACAGTGTCTTCGATGTCATGGGCCAGTTCCTGACCCTGCCCATGGTCAGTGCCGCCGAGCGCATGAACGTCAACCGCGTCATGAGCGAGGCCTTCGTGATTTCACGCTATGCGGGTGAGGATCTCAGGCGCTACGACGATCAGTGCTTTACCGCCTGGTGCATCGAGCGTGGCCTGCGTCCGCATGTCGCGCGGGCGCTGCCCCTGTTCCGCTTTTTTCAGGAAGCCTATTTCAATTACCCCGGCTCCATCAGCGCCTATCACCTGCTGCAGACCATGCGCCTGATGGGCGGCTACAGCCTGGACGACGCGAGGCAGTATGTCGTGCCCGGCGATTACACCCGCACCATCTGGAATCCGATCGGCGACTATATCGAACGTCTGGGCGGGCGCTTTCAGCCCTATACCAAGGCGCTGAACTGGCA
>CAZHGU010000317.1:0-2695 GCA_964532105.1 uncultured Alcanivorax sp.
GCCAGCAGGAAATTGAAGTTGCCCGCGCGCCAGAACGCCGCCGTGCCCTCGCGCCGCCAGATACCCAGCAGGCTCGGCCGGATCCCGGCCAGGGTCTCGACCAGCTCCTCGTAGATGCCGGTAATCAAGGCAATGGTGCCACCGGAGACGCCGGGGACCAGGTCCGCAGCGCCCATGGCCAGGCCCCGGGCATAGATACCGGGCAAGCGCTTCAACGGCTCACTCCGCGCTGGAAGGGCACAAAGCGCACGGCTTCGTGCATCCGGCTGTGAAACTCGCCGCCCTCGCGGTCCACCACCGTCAGATACTGCCCGTCCGCGCCGCCCACGGGCATGACCAGGCGGCCGCCGTCGGCCAGCTGATCCAGCAGATCCTCAGGTACCTCGGCGCGGGCACAGGTGACGATAATGCCGTCAAAGGGCGCGGCCGAGGCCCAGCCGAAACCGCCGTCGGCAAGCTTGAGCTGCACGCGGTGCAGCCCGAGTTCATGCAGCCGGTTCCGGGCCATGTCCAGCAGGGGACGTACGCGCTCGACGGAATGGATTTCCGCGTCCAGGCCTGCCAGCACGGCCGTCTGATAGCCGCACCCGGTGCCCACTTCCAGAATGCGCCCGGGCACACCGCGCTCGATCAGCAGTTCCGTCATGCGCGCCACCACCCAGGGCTGGGAAATGGTCTGGCCCTCGCCGATGGGCAGGGCGGTGTCGTCATAGGCCTGGTGCGACAGCGCTTCCTCGACAAAGAGATGGCGCGGCGTGGTGCGGATCAGTTCCAGCACGGTCTCGCTGGCAATGCCCTTTTCGCGCAGACGCTGGGTCAGGCGTTCGCGTGTACGCGCCGAGGTCATCCCGATACCTTCCCGGTTCATGTTCACGACCCGTCTCCCCCCTGATTGGACATCCGAACCCGGATCAGTTCCGCCAGTACCGTAGTGGCATAGGCGCCGGCGGGCAGTTGAAACCGCAGCCGGGGCCCGTCCTGTTCAATTTCGTATTCCAGCCCGGTGACGGGCAGACGGGTGGCCCGGCGCGCGGCCTCCACGCCCTGATCCGACAACGCACGGATTATAGTCTTTTCTTCCGCCAGAATGCGCTCTTCCAGCGCCGCGCAAGCGCCGGATGATGCCATGCCCCCGCCCCCCGGCAAAGGGGCGGTGGGATGCACCTCGCCGGCATTAACCCGATCGGCGGCGCGGGGCTCATCCGCCTGATGAAACAACCCCCGGCTGCCTTCGGGCTGGAGCACGTCCCCGTCCAGCACCCTGTCCCAGCAACCGCAACGCACCCGCTCGGCCAGGATCCGGTTGAACAGCTCGGAGCGGATCGCGGACAGCCAGATGCCGCGCAGGGCGCGCTTGCGCGGCGCCTCGCCGGTACCTTCGAGCCAGGCCCGGGCCCGCTCGGCGTTATCGCCGTTGCGCCCGAAGCGCTGCACGCCGAAATAATTGGGTACGCCCCGGCGCCGGATCATATCCAGGCGCTGTTCCAGCGCACTCTCGTCGCCCCGCCAGTGCCGCAGCTTGAGATCGAAGGCGTTGGCGCCGTGGGTGCCCCGGTTGAGCTTGCGCGAGTGCCGCCGGCGCTCGAGGATCTCGATGCCTTCCGGCGGTTCGTTCAGTTCCGGGTCCGGCCGGCCGGGCAGATGCAGGCTGAACCACTGCCGGGTCACCGCCTGCCGGTCCTTGAGGCCGCTGAAACTCACCGCCCGCCGGGGCAACCCGGCCATTCGGGCCAGCCAGTGGGCCACGTCCTCCGTGTTCCAGTCGGTCTTGCGAAGCTCCACCCAGAGGTGTTCTCCCTCGCCCGCCGGCTCCACGCCCATGCGTTCGGTTACCCGGAAATCCTCCGGGCGCTCACGCAGTACGGCCGAGCCCGCGGGTTCGCCCAGTGCGGCCGGCGGATCAAGCGCCGTCATGAAGCAGGACCACGGCCTCGGCGGCCAGGCCTTCCCGGCGGCCGATATAGCCCAACCCCTCGGTAGTAGTCGCCTTGATACTGACCGCGTCCACGGGCAGCTCCAGTACCGCGGCGATATGCTCGCGCATGGCGTTGACATGGGGCGCCACGCGCGGCGCCTGGGCCAGCACGGTGATATCCAGGTTGTTCAGTCGATACCCGAGCTCGCGCACGCGCTGGTAGACGGTGGTGAGCAATTGGGTGGAATCCGCGCCCGCCCATTCCGCGTCCGTGTCCGGAAACCAGCCGCCGATATCGCCCAGCGCCAGCGCCCCCAGCAGGGCGTCACAGAGCGCGTGGAGCACCACATCGCCGTCGGAATGGGCCCGGATGCCCTGATCATGGGGCACACGCACGCCGCCCAGCATGATGTGCTCGCCCGGCCCGAAGCGGTGAATGTCCCGGCCCTGCCCTATGCGGATGCCCATCCGGCTCCCTCCTGTTCCTGACGCGCCAGGTGGAACTCCGCCAGCGCCAGATCCGCCGGTTGCGTCACCTTGAGATTGTCGGCGCTGCCTTCCACCAGCAGCGGCTGCCGTCCCAGCCGTTCCACCGCCGACGCCTCGTCGGTGACGTCCACGCCCGCATCCAGGCACTCGTCCAGCGCCCGGCGCAGCAGGCCCAGGGGAAACAGCTGCGGTGTCTGCGCGCGCCAGATGGATGCGCGTTCCAGCGTGGCCGTGATGCGGCCGTCGTCGTCGGCCTGCTTGAGGGTGTCCGTGGACGCCTGCGCCAGAATG
>CAZHGU010000318.1:0-2693 GCA_964532105.1 uncultured Alcanivorax sp.
GCGCCTCGAGCGAGACGAAACCTGGCAATGGCAAAACGCATTCATGGACGAACCAGAGGTTCCAGGGGCGATCCGTCCATGAGGGGCATAAGTTCCCGGGAGGCAATCGATGAAGGTACTGATTATCGGCGGCGGCGGCCGCGAGCATGCCCTGGCCTGGAAGGCGGCGCAGTCGCCGCACGTGGAACAGGTACTGGTGGCGCCGGGCAATGCGGGCACCGCCCGGGAAGCGGGCGTGGAAAACGTCGAGCTGGCGGCGGACGACAAGGAAGCCCTGGTGGAACTGGCCCGCCGCGAGGCCATCGGACTCACCATTGTGGGCCCGGAAGCGCCGCTGGTGGACGGCATCGTGAACCTCTTCCGCGCCCATGGTCTGCCCTGTTTCGGGCCCGAACGCGAGGCGGCGCAGCTGGAGGGTTCCAAGGCCTTCACCAAGGACTTTCTCGCGCGGCACAACATTCCCAGTGCCGAATACGTCACCTTTACCGACCGGGAAGCGGCCCTGGCTCATGTGCGGGATCGGGGCGCGCCCCTGGTGATCAAGGCGGACGGGCTGGCCTCGGGCAAGGGAGTGATTGTCGCGCAAAGCCGGGATGAAGCGGAGACAGCGGTGCGCGACATGCTCGCCGGCGAGGCCTTCGGCGAAGCGGGCGAGCAGATCGTCGTCGAAGATTTTCTCGCGGGCGAGGAAGCAAGCTTTATCGTGCTCGCCGATGGCGAGCAGGTTCTGCCCCTGGCCACCAGCCAGGACCACAAGCGCGTGGGCGACGGCGATACCGGCCCCAACACCGGCGGCATGGGGGCGTACTCCCCTGCGCCCGTGGTCACCGATACCGTCTATCAGCGCATTCTGGACGAAGTCATTCATCCCACCCTGAGGGGCATGGCCGCCGAGGGTCGGCCCTATACCGGCTTTCTCTATGCCGGCCTGATGATTGCACCCGACGGCAGCCCGAAGGTCATCGAATTCAACTGCCGGCTGGGCGATCCGGAAGCACAGCCGCTGCTGATGCGGCTGCAATCCGATCTGGTGGCTCATTGCAGCGCCGCGCTGGACGGCCGGCTGGATGCCGAACGCGCGCAGTGGGACGAGCGCCCCGCCCTGGGGGTGGTGATGGCCGCCGGGGGCTATCCCGGCTCTTATCGCAAGGGCGATGCCATTGGCGGACTGGACGGACTGGATTCGGACCGGCTCAAGGTCTTTCATGCCGGCACGGCCCGGGATGAACAGGGCCGCGTGGTCACCGCCGGCGGCCGGGTGCTGTGCGTGACCGCTCTGGGCGATTCGCTGCATCAGGCCCGGGAGCAGGCTTATGCGGGCGTCGAACAGATTCAGTGGTCGGATCATTATTACCGCACGGATATCGGCTACCGGGCACTGAGCCGGGACGGCGGCGCCGCTCGGAGCTGAACAACGGCCCTGCAAACCGGACGCAGCCTCTGCCATAATCTGGCAGGCTGTTGAAAAAAACCTTGCACACTCAGCCTGCTAAACACTTTTCACTTCGCGCCGGGAGCGCAATGCATGAGTCAGCATCCGGATCTGGACAAACTGCAGGAATTCATGCCCCTGGATTGCCTGACCGAGTCTCACCTGCGCGAGATTCAGGGGCAATTCGAGGTGCTGGAACTGCCCGCCAACAAGGTGGTCTTCAAGCAGGGGCAGGTGCCGCAGAAAGCACTCTTTCTGATCGAAGGCGCGGTGGATCTCACGGACAAGAACTACGAAGTCCGTCATTTCCCCGCCGATGACGACGAAAACTATCTGGCACTGGACAACTACAACCAGCACACCTATAACGCCATCACCACCGAACCCACGATCTTCTACGCCATCGACCGCTCGCACCTGGATCTGCTCATGACCTGGACCCAGGCCGCCGAGGCCATGCTCGATGATGCCGAAGAGGACAGCCGGGACTGGATGGATGCGTTGCTGGAGTCCGGCCTGTTCAGCCAGATTCCGCCCAGCAAGATCCAGTCGCTGTTCACCAAGTTCGCCGAACGCGAAGTGGAGCTGGGCGAGACGATCATCCGGGAGGGCGAAGCCGGCGACACCTTCTATGTGATCAAGGAAGGCAAGGCCATGGTCACCCGCGAGGAAGGCGGCAAACGCAAGACGCTGGCGGCGCTGACCGCGGGCAACTTTTTCGGCGAGGACGCGCTGATCTCGCAGGACGAGCGCAACGCCACCGTCACCATGACCAGTGACGGCACCCTGATGTGTCTCGATCAGGAGGAGTTCCGCAACCTGTTGCAGGAAACCGTCATCCAGCGTGTCACCGCGGACGAGATGCGCGAAATGATGGAGGACGGCGACCGCGCCTGTGTCCTGCTGGATGTACGCCTGCCCATGGAGTTCAAGCACGACCGCAAACCCGGCGCCAAGAATGTTCCGCTCAACGAGCTGCGCCGGGAACTGAAGAACCTGGAGAAGGACTTCGTCTATGTGGTCAGTTGTGACGGCGGCGGGCGCAGTCAGCTCGGATGTTACCTGCTCAACGAGGCGGGCTTTGAGGCCTATGTGCTCGATCAGCCTCAACCCGGTAACCAGCAAACGGAACCGGCTCCGGAATCGGATGCCGAGCCGGAGTAGCAGGCTGTTGAATAACCCCTTGCGCACTCCGCGTGGCCTGATGCGTGCAGCTGGTGTACTTTGTTGCGACGGACAGGGTGGTTCCCTTTCCGAGCGA
>CAZHGU010000319.1:0-2686 GCA_964532105.1 uncultured Alcanivorax sp.
GGCCTGCCCCAACCTGCCGGAATGCTTCGGCGGCGGTACGGCCACCTTCATGGTCATGGGCGAGATCTGTACGCGGCGCTGCTCGTTCTGTGACGTGGGCTTCGGCCGGCCCAATGCGCTGGATCCGGACGAGCCGCGTCATCTGGCCGAAAGCGTGCGCGACATGGGGCTGAATTTCGTGGTGATCACTTCCGTGGACCGCGATGATCTGCCCGACGGCGGCGCGCAGCATTTCGTTGACTGCATTCGGGAAGTGCGCGCCATGAGTCCGGATTCGAAGGTCGAGATCCTGACGCCGGACTTCCGGCCCTGCATCGACACGGCCCTGAATCTGCTCACCGCCGACGCGCCGGATGTGTTCAACCACAACATCGAGACGGTGCCGCACCTGTACAAGTGGGCCCGCCCGGGCGCGAAATACGATCACTCGCTGGAATTGCTCCGCCGCTTCGGTGAGCGCCGTCCGGACGTGCCCACCAAGTCCGGCATCATGGTGGGCCTAGGCGAAACCAATGAACAGGTACTGGAAACGCTTCAGGATCTGCGCGATCACGATGTGGACATGGTCACCATCGGCCAGTATCTCCAGCCCAGCGAACACCACGCGCCCGTGGACCGTTTCGTGCATCCGGACGAGTTCCGCATGTTCGCCGAGGAAGGCCGCAAGATGGGCTTTCATTCCGTATCGTCCGGGCCCATGGTCCGCAGCTCCTATCACGCGGACAGGCAGTTCGACGGCGAAGACGTCGGCGTGCCCGAGGCGGGCAAATGGTCCGCGGATGTGAGTTGATTCATCAGGATCAAGGATAAAAGCGGCGGCCCCCGCCGCGAATCATTCCAGAGCCTCTGGAACCCCTCCGTTGTGTTTCCTCTTCTTGAGAGGATGTCGAAAAAAACCGGTCAATCTGTAGAAGCGGCCATCGTGCCCTAGGGGTGCGCCCCGGAGAGTTTATGCCCGGGGCATTACACCAGGAAACTGATCAGGGATAATGGCGGTTCATCTTTACGGGGTGGATCATGCCGGACAGCGTCTTTGTTCAGATCGGCATCATTCTGGGGCTGGCCGTAGCCGGCGGCATTCTGGCGCGGCTGTTCCGCCAGCCGTTGATCGTGATCTTCATCGGGGTGGGCATCCTGCTGGGCCCGTCCGGGCTGGGCATGGTCACCCACACCAGCGAGGTGGAGCTGTTCGCGCGCCTCGGCATCGCCCTGTTGCTGTTCGTGGTGGGGCTCAAGCTGGACCTGCACATTATCCGCACCGTGGGCCCGGTGGCGCTGGTCTCCGGCCTCGGCCAGGTGATTTTCACCTCCGTCATCGGCTATCTGATCGGGCTGCTGCTGGGACTGTCGCACATCGCCGCCGTCTATGTGGCCGTGGCCCTGACCTTTTCCAGCACCATCATCATCGTCAAGCTGCTCTCGGACAAGCGCGAGGTGGACGCGCTGCACGGCCGCATTGCCGTGGGCTTTCTGATCGTGCAGGACATTGTGGTGGTGCTGGTCATGATCGGGCTTACCGCCTTCGGTCAGACCGGCACCGGGGACGTGGATGTGGGCCGGGAAGTGCTCACCATCCTGATCAAGGGCGCGGTCATGCTCGCCGCCGTGGCCGCGCTGATGCGCTATGTGCTGCCTCCGTTGCTGCGTTTTCTGGCCCATTCGTCGGAACTGCTCATGCTGTTCGCTATCGCCTGGGCCATTCTCGGGGCGGCGGCCGGCGATACTCTGGGCTTCAGCAAGGAAGTGGGTGCTTTTCTGGCGGGCATTTCCATTGCCTCCACCCCCTGGCGGGATCAGATCGCCGCGCGGCTGGTAAGCATGCGCGACTTTCTGCTGGTGTTTTTCTTTATTGATCTGGGCGCCGGACTGGAGCTGAATACACTGGGCACGCAGATCCTGCCGGCAACGGTCTTTTCGCTGTTCGTGCTCATCGGTAACCCCTTTATCGTCATGGTCATCATGGGCGTCATGGGCTACCGCAAGCGCACCGGTTTCCTCGCCGGGCTGACCGTGGCCCAGATCAGCGAATTCTCCCTGATCCTGGCGGCCATGGGCCTGAATCTGGGCCATCTGGATCAGCAAACCGTGGGGTTGATCACCCTGGTGGGGCTGATCACCATCAGCCTGTCCACCTACATGATCCTGTATTCCCACCAGCTGTATCAGCGGCTGGCTCCCTGGCTGTCCATCTTCGAACGCCGGGTCACTTTCCGCGAAGGCGATGCCCATGGCGAGGACGAGGACGTGGATGTGCTGCTGATCGGACTGGGCCGCTTCGGCACGGCCCTGGCCGAAAGCCTGCGCGACCGCGATTGCCGTCTGCTGGCGGTGGACTTTGATCCGGAAACCGTGCGCTATCATGCGCGGGACGGCTACCGGGTGCATTACGGCGACGCCGAGGATCCGGAATTCATCGCTTCACTGCCACTGTCCCGCATACGCTGGGTGGTCAGCACGGTGCGCGACGATTCCATCAACCGGATGCTGCTGCACGCCCTGCGCCAGCAGGGTTATCAGGGCAAGATGGCGCTGACTACGGCGGGCCAGAGGAATGTGCGCCGGCTCAAGAACGAAGGCGTGGATCTGGTACTGATCCCCTATACCGATGCCGCCCGGGAAGCTGCAGCACGCCTGGCGCCCGAACGCGAAAACACGAACTCTTCAACCGCTCCGGCGCCGGGATAAA
>CAZHGU010000320.1:0-2682 GCA_964532105.1 uncultured Alcanivorax sp.
CCATGAGCTATCAGGTACTGGCGCGCAAATACCGCCCCCGGACATTCGATGAACTGGTGGGCCAGGAGCATGTCTCGCGCCCGCTGGTGCAGGCGCTGGACCAGGACCGTCTCCACCACGCCTATCTGTTTACCGGTACCCGGGGCGTGGGCAAGACCACGATCGCGCGCATTCTGTCGCGCTGTCTGAACTGCGAGGCGGGCGTAAGCTCGCAGCCCTGCGGCGAATGCGACACCTGCCGCGAGATCAGCGAAGGCCGTTTCGTGGATCTGATCGAGGTGGACGCGGCCAGCCGCACCAAGGTGGAGGACACCCGCGAGCTGCTGGACAATGTCCAGTACGCGCCCACGCGCGGGCGCTACAAGGTGTACCTGATCGACGAGGTACACATGCTCTCCGCCTACAGTTTCAACGCCCTGCTGAAAACGCTGGAGGAGCCGCCGCCGCACGTGAAGTTCCTGCTGGCCACCACGGACCCGCAGCGGGTGCCGGTGACCATTCTCTCGCGCTGCCTGCAGTTCAATCTCAAGGCGGTATCGGTGGAACGCATCGCCGGCCATCTGCAGGCCCTGCTCGAGCGCGAGATGATTCCCTACGAGGAAGAGGCCCTGCGTTCACTGGCCCGGGCGGCCCAGGGCTCGCTGCGCGATGCGCTCAGCCTCACCGACCAGGCTATTGCCTTTGGCGGCGAGCGGCTCTCCAGCGAGTACGTGGATGCCATGCTCGGCTCGGTGGACCGGGATCAGGTGCGGCGACTACTGGAAGCGCTTGCCGGCGGCGAGGCCGGGGCGGTGCTGGAGGCGCTGGACCGGGTGAGCGAGCACAGCCCGGACGAGGTGTCCCTGCTCGATGCCCTGATTGCCGGTCTGCACCAGCTGGCCGTGGCCCAGGCCCTGCCCGGGCGCGAGGAAGACGACGGGGTGCGGGAACTGGCCGGCCGGCTGAGCGCCGAATCCGTGCAGTTGTTCTATGACGTGGCCCTGCGCGGCCGGCGGGATCTCACCGAAGCGCCGGACGCGCGCGCGGCCCTGGAGATGATCCTGTTGCGCATGCTGCTGTTCACGCCCGAGGGGGTATTGCCGCCGGACGGAGAACAGCCGGCAAAAAAGCCTGAATCGCCGGCCGGGGCGGACACCGAAGCACCGGCCGGCGAGGCGCCGGAGACGGCGCGCGCCAACATCCAGGCCGTGCTCAGGGGCGAGGGCGGTGCCGAACGGGCTCCGGAGCCGGAACCCGAACCGGCCGAAGTTCGCGAACCCGAAGTGCCCGGGCCGGAGGCGGAAGACGAGCCGCGCCCCCAACCCGCGTCGGAGCCGGCCGCTTCGGCGGAGCCCGACCCGGGCGAGGACCCGGGCTCCTGGTGGGCGGCGCTCACCGACCGGCTGGAGCTGGACGGCGCCGTGCGCAACCTGGCGCGCAACTGTGTCCTGGTGGAGCGCGAGGACCGCCAATGGCATCTGGCCCTGCGCCCGGGCCACCAGGTGCTGCTCAACGACGCCCGCGTGGCCGAACTGGAACAGGGCTTGCAGGCCTATCTGGGCCACGCGGTACGGTTGCGGGTCACGGTGGATGAGCAGGCCAGCGGCACACCGGACGAGCGCGCCGCCGAGGAACAACGGCAAAGGGCCGAGCAGGCCCGCCGGACCCTGCAGGATGATCCCGTGGTGCGCGAATTGATCCAGGAATTCGACGGTCGTCTGGATGAGGCGTCGATCCGGCCCAGAGACGAGTGAGGAGACCCCCGATGGATTTCGATATGAACAACATCATGCAGCAGGCCCAGGCCATGCAGGAAAAGATGAAGAAGATGCAGGAGGAGATGGCCGAGCAGGAAGTAACCGGTGAAGCCGGGGCCGGCATGGTGAAAGTGGTCATGAACGGTCGGCATGATGTGCGCTCGGTGCACATTGATCCGGAGTTGATGGGCGATGATCGGGAAATGCTCGAGGATCTGGTCGCCGCCGCCACCAATGACGCCGTCGCGCGCGTGGAGCAGCAGCAGAAGGATAAAATGGCCGATGTTACCGGCGGCATGGATCTTCCCGCGGGCTTCAATCCCTTCTCCGGTTCATGAAACACAGTCCCCGGGTCGAGAACCTGATCGAGGCCTTTACCTGCCTGCCGGGCGTGGGCCGGCGCTCCGCCCAGCGCATGACCTATGCCCTGCTCGAACGCGACCGCGCCGGCGGCGAACGCCTGGCCGAGGCCCTGTCCGAGGCCATGCGGGGCGTGGGCCAGTGCCGGCGCTGCCGCAATTTCGCCGAGGACGAACTCTGTCCGGTCTGCGCCGATCCCAAACGCGATCAGCAGCTGGTCTGTGTGGTGGCTTCGCCGGCGGATGTGCTGGCCATCGAGCAGTCCGGGGAATATCAGGGCCGGTATTTCGTGCTTATGGGCCATCTTTCACCCATTGATGGCCTGGGCCCGTCCGAAGTGGGCCTGGATCAGCTGGAACAGCAGCTCGCCGACGGCGAGGTGGGCGAGATCATCCTCGCGCTGGGTACCACAGTGGAAGGCGAGGCCACGGCGCACTATGTGCGCGAACTCGCCGGCGACCGCATCACCGTCACCCGCATCGCCCAGGGCGTGCCCATGGGCGGCGATCTGGAATTCGTCGACGGGGCGACGCTGGCGCAGGCGTTGCGGGGACGGACGCGCCTGGCTGACAGCCAGGAGTAGAAA
>CAZHGU010000321.1:0-2673 GCA_964532105.1 uncultured Alcanivorax sp.
TCATCTATGTGCTGGACGAGCCGTCCATCGGGCTGCATCAGCGCGACAACGCCCGCCTGTTGAATACCCTGATCCGGCTCAAGGAGCTGGGCAATACGGTGCTGGTGGTGGAACACGACGAAGAGGCCATTCGCAGCGCCGATCAGGTCATTGATATCGGCCCGGGCGCGGGCATTCACGGCGGGCGCATTATTGCCCAGGGCACGGCCGACGAGGTGCAGGACAACACCGCATCCCTGACCGGCGATTATCTGGCCGGCCGCAAGCGGATTCCCGTGCCGGATCAGCGTGTGCCTCCGGGCAGGAATCGGGTGACGCTGACGGGCGCGAGCGGCAACAACCTGAAGAATGTAGAACTAAACCTGCCGCCCGGGCTGTTCACCTGTGTCACGGGCGTATCCGGCTCGGGCAAATCCACCCTGATCAATCATACGCTCTATCCGCTGGCCGCCACCGAACTGAACCGGGCCACCACGCTGCGCCCCGCCCCTTTTCAGTCCGTGGACAACCTGGCGCTGCTGGACAAGGTGGTGGACATCGACCAGAGCCCCATCGGGCGCACGCCGCGCTCCAATCCGGCCACCTATGCGGGCCTGTTCACCCCCATCCGCGAGCTCTTCGCCCGCACCCAGGAAGCGCGTTCGCGCGGCTACAAGGCCGGACGGTTCAGCTTCAATGTGCGTGGCGGACGCTGCGAGGCCTGTCAGGGCGACGGCGTGATCCGGGTGGAAATGCACTTTCTGCCCGACCTGCATGTGCCCTGCGAGGAATGCGGCGGCGCGCGCTACAACCGCGAAACCCTGGAGGTGCTCTACAAGGGCAAGAACATTCATCAGGTGCTGGAAATGACGGTGGAAGAGGCACGCGATTTCTTCGATCCGGTGCCGGCACTGCGGCGCAAGCTGCAGACGCTCATGGAGGTGGGGCTGAGCTACATCAAGCTGGGCCAGGCGGCCACCACCCTGTCCGGCGGCGAGGCCCAGCGCGTCAAGCTGGCCCGGGAGCTTTCGCGCCGCGATACCGGCAAGACGCTGTACATTCTGGACGAACCCACCACCGGGTTGCATTTCCACGATATCCAGCTGTTGCTGGATGTGCTCACCCGGCTGCGCGAGCACGGCAATACCATTGTGGTCATCGAGCACAATCTGGATGTCATCAAGACCGCCGACTGGATCATCGACCTGGGGCCCGAAGGCGGCGACGGCGGCGGCGAGATCATCGCCGAGGGCACCCCGGAGGACGTGGCCGAAGTGGAGCACAGCCATACCGGGCGCTTTCTGCGTCCCATGCTGGAACGCCACCGCACGGCGGCCGGCGCCGAATAAACCCTATTCGGATTCCCGGTTGTCCCGAGCATCCGCTTCGGCCAGCAACCGTTCGATGCGCCAGTACCGCTGGCGTTCCAGCTCCTCGCGCTGGCGCCGGTCCTCCTTGAGCCCGCGGAACAGCGAGCCGGCCATGAATACCATCAGGATCATGAAGGGAAAGGCCGCCAGCACCGAAATGGTCTGCAACGCCTGCAGTCCCCCGCTAAGCAGGAGTACGCCCGCCACCAGCAGCTGGACCACACCCCAGCTCACGCGCAGCCAGCGCCCGGGATTGAGCACGCCGCGCGCGGTAAACATGCCCAGCACAAAGGTGGCCGAATTCGCCGAAGTCACCACGAACAGCGCCACCAGCACCAGGGCCAGCACGGTCACGATCCGCGCCAGCGGCAGCTGGTTCAGGGTGGCAAAGAGGCCGGCACTGATTTCGTCGGCCACGGCATCGGCAATGCCCGCGCCCTCGAAAAGCTCGTAATAGAGTCCCGAGCCGCCGAAAACAGCGAACCAGACCATGCTCAGCGCCACCGGCATGCCCATGACACCCACCACGAATTCGCGGATGGTACGTCCTCGCGAGATCCGGGCGATAAAGCTGCCCACGAAGGGCGCCCAGCTCAGTCCCCAGGCCCAGTAGAAGATGGTCCAGCGCTCCACCCAGTCGCCCTCGGTGAAGGGCGTCATCACCAGACTCATGCCCATCACATTGGCGATATAGTCGCCCACCATGGTGGACAGTGCCGCCGTGATGAAATCCGTGGGCCCGGCAAAGAGCACGAACAACAGCAGCAGAAAGGCGAGCAGCATGTTCAGATCGGAGATATAGCGCACGCCCTTTTCCAGCGGCGTCAATGCGGCCAGCAGAAAGATCACGCCCGTGCCGCCGAGAATGGCCAGCTGGGCATCCGTACCGAACGCCACACCGCCCAGGGCCGCCATGCCGGAATTGATCTGGATGACGCCCAGGCCCAGGGTGGTGGCCACGCCGAAGATGGTGGACACCACGGCGAGAACATTGATGGCGTGGCCGTGCACACCATCCACCCGATCACCCAGCATGGGCCGGAAGGTCTCGCTGATCAGACCGCCGCGCTGATGCCGGAAACGGACAAAGGCGATGGCCAGCCCCACCACGGCAAAGTTGGCCCACTGATGAAAACCCCAGTGGAAAGCGGAGTAGCGCATGGCCAGCCGCGCCGCTTCGGGCGTGCGCGCCTCCGCCATGCCCAGCGGCGGTTCGTTATAGTGCGACAGCGGCTCGGCCACGCCCCGGAACTAGCAGGCTGTTGCGAAACCCCTTGTGTGCTCAGGCTTTCAGGCTGGTTCGCAATCGAGGCGCCGTTTTGAA
>CAZHGU010000322.1:0-2668 GCA_964532105.1 uncultured Alcanivorax sp.
GAGTCTTTATTCACATCCAGCCGGAGCTCGTCCGCCGCGCTGATATGCAGCTGATCGCCGTGATCGAGCAGGGCGAAAACGGTCTGGAGTTCATGGTAGCCGTCCGGACGGCGGCCGGTGATATGCAGGAAGAGGTTGAGCTTGGCCGGCGCCGGAATCGTCAGGGTGTTCATGGCGCCGGTTGCCAGGACTGGATCAGCACCGTAAAGCGCTGATCGTTCTGTTCGGCCTTGATGCGATGGGGCAGCTGCAATCCGGTGACGCTCTGGTAGCGGTCAAAGGTGAGCTGCCAGCCCGCCTGGCGCAATTGCTTCAGGCGGCCGTCCTTTTCCCGGCGCTGTGTGGCCGCCGGTTCGGGCGCGGCCAGTCCGCGCACCCAATAGCGCAGCTGCTCCACCGGCAGGATCAGTCCGGTGAGCCGCCAGGCGAGCATGGACGGCGACTGTGCCCGTACGGTGTCGCCGCCGTGCTCCAGTTGCGCATGATCCGGGCTCCATTCCAGCCGCGCGCTGCCGAAACCCATGGGCCCGGAGAAATGAATGCGCCCGGTCCCCGGATTCTGCTGTACCCAGTGGAAACTGGCGCTGCCGCCTTCGTCACCGCTGCGATACCCCAGCCGGCCCTCCAGACTCCAGTTGTCCAGCGCCTCGCGGCTGTCCCGGCCCAGATCCCGTTGCGGGGTCTGGCAGGCGCCGAGCAGGACCAGCAGGGCGAGCGCCGTCAGGCGCGCCACCTGGCTCATGACGCCTCGCCCGTCAGTCGCTCCATGGTTTCACGGATCTTGTCGTCGTTGTCCGGGTTCTCGTCCAGACCGCGTTGCCAGACCTCGCGCGCCCGGTCCCGCTGATCCAGTTGCCAGAGCACTTCGCCGTAATGCGCGGCCACTTCCGGATCCTTGAACTGCTCCCAGGCCCGGCGCAGCCATTCGAGCGCTTCTTCCGGCTGGCCCTGGCGGTAGAGCACCCAGCCCTTGCTGTCGAGAAAGGCCGGATTCTCCGGCTGTTGTTCCAGGGCCCGGTCAATGTAGCCCTCGGCCTCGTCGAGCCGCTTGTTGTGATCCGCCAGGGTATAGCCCAGCGCGTTCAGGGCCACGGCATCGCCGGGCTTCATTTCCAGCACCCGGCGCAGATCCGCTTCCGCCTGGCCGGTTTCACCCAGCTTTTCGGCGATCATGGCGCGCGCATACAGCAGTTCGCGTTCATTGGGCAGCTCGGCAATGGCCCGGTTGAGCAGCTCCATGGCGTCCGGGCTGCGGTCCTCCTGACGCAGGATCTCCGCCTGGGAGGCGTAGAGTGACGGCGCCCGGTCCGGATGCTGGCCGCGCAGTTCTTCCAGCAGTTCGGCGCCCTCGTCGCTCCGGTCGTGCCTGTACATCAGTCGTGCCGCCTGAACCCGGCCGCGCAGGCGGTTTTCGCCGCCGCTGATGGCCAGGTAATGCTCGATGGCCTCGTCCGGATGACCGCTCTGTTTTTCCACCCGCGCCAGATACAGATGCATGTCGTCCGTGCGGTAGCCTTCATCCAGCACCTGCGTCAGGATTTCGCGGGCCAGCTTGTGCTCACCCTGTTCCAGCGCGTACAGCCCCACGGACACGCGCGGCTGCGTGGACTGCGGGAAGCGTTCCGCGAGGAGCTTTTCCTGCTCGCGGGCTTCGTCGATGCGCCCGGTGTCGATCAATTGACGTGCATACTGCATGCGCACCCGGGCTAAATCCGGGAATCGTTTGGCCAGCCGGGCGAAGTGCTTGCGCGCTGCCTCGGTACGGCCCAGTTCGGCCAGCAGCCGGCCCTTGAGCATGAGTGCCTGGCGGTGGTCCGGGTTGCGGGACAGAGCCTCTTCACTGGCCTGCAGGGCTTGCTCGGTCCGATCCTGGTTCTGGCGGTGCAGCGCCCGGGCATACCACAGCGATGCCTGTTCCGGGTATTGCTCCACCAGGCTGCTGAGCGCTTCCAGCAGGGGTTCATTGGTGTCCGTGTTGAGTTGCCGGGCCTGCTGCACCAGATCGGACAGGGCGGTGTCCGGATTCCGGGCCAGCAGCCGGTCGATGTGCAGCGCCGCTTGCCGGGTCTCGCCCAGGCTGATGGACGCCAGAGCCGCGATCTCGCGCGCCCGGCTGTTGTCCGGCTCTTGCCGCAGCCAGCGTTCGGACAGTTGCAGGGCCTGTTGGTGATCGTGCAGATAAGCGGCCAGCCGCGCGGCCTGTTCCAGCACCCGCGGATCATTGGTGGCCATGCCCACCCGGCTGTAGTAGGCCAGGGTGACCTGGAGGGCGTCGCGCTGGGCGGCCACTTCCGCCACCAGCAGATCCCCGAGCATGCCCGGCTGGTCCTTGATGGGCAGCGGTGCTTGCTGCGGAATCCGGGGCTCGGGTTCCGATGGAGCATCGGGTTGATGGGCGCAGCCGGCCAGCAGCAGAAGCGTGACGGCGACAGTGGGGCCGAGGCGCAGGGGGAGGCTCATGCGGGTCCATGTCCGATCAAAAATGAGCGTTTATGATGGCACAGGCGGGCCGCCGTGCCCACCGGCACGGGCCCGTTACAACATTGTTTTACGGGCACCTTTAACGCAAAATGCGCCCGACTTGCGCAGGTGGCGGCGAAATGCATTTACTGGCGGCGGGCGTGAACCACAAGACGGCGGAGCTGGATTTTCGGGAACGAATCACCTT
>CAZHGU010000323.1:0-2656 GCA_964532105.1 uncultured Alcanivorax sp.
GCCGCGATCAGTGTCTCGCCCGCGAAGAACAGGGGCAACTGGCGCCGTTGCCAGGGCGGAACCCCGGCCTGGCGCCAGAGTTCCACCAGGCGCCGATGCATGCCGTGCCGATACAGGCGTTCGCCGCCCCGCGCGGCACGAACTTCCAGGGCCTCTTGCGGCGGAATCAGCCGCAGATCCGCCCGGTCGGCCTCGGCCCTTTCCAGGCGGAAGGGGCCGAAATCCAGCATCCGGGTCTCGGGCTCCCAGCTCGCGACCTCCGTTACCGGAGCAAGCTCCTCCGGACGCAACAGCCAGAACCGGTCATCGAAACGGGCCAGACAGCCGTCAGCCCATTCCAGGCGCGGCTGCCGGTCCCGGGGCACGTCCAGCACTTCCGGCTCCAGACGCTGCCAGAGATGGCCCGGTGGCGGCCGCAGGCCGCGATGCCGGCACCACCAGTGCAGCAGGTTGCGCCGGCGGGCACCGGACAGGGAGCGCAGACCGGCGATCTCCAGATGGTCGCCGTCCCCGTTACAGGCGGCGAAATCCTCGGCCGCCCGCTCCGTCAGCAAGGTATCCGCTTCCCGTAACCAGTCCGCGGAAGCGGCCATGCGCTGGTCGGCGGCGGACCAGCGTTCCGCCAGCGCGGGCCGGACCCGGTGGCGCAGATGATTGCGATCCCGGGCCGTATCCGCATTGGCCGGATCCTCGATCCAGTCCAGGCCCCATTCCCGGGCCGCCGCTTCCAGACTGGCGCGCGGCAGATCCAGCAGGGGCCGGGCCAGCTGGTACCCGTCTCGGGTCTCGACCTCGTCCATGCCGCCCAGACCGGCCACGCCGGCGCCGCGCATCAGCCGCAGCAGCACCGTCTCCGCCTGATCGTCACGATGATGGGCCAGTAGGAGTACGCCGCCTTCGGGCAGATGCCGCTCCAGACACTGATAGCGCGCTTCCCGGGCCCGGGCTTCCAGATTGGCGCCGTCTTCCACCTCGGCATGCTCGACGATCAGCTCCAGCCCCCGGGCGGCGGCCATTTCGGCACAGTGGCGGGCCCAATCATCGGCGTGGGGAGACAGGCCGTGGTGAACATGAACGGGCCGCAGGGTGTGCGCATCGACACCGAGCCGGAGCAGCCCTTCGAGCAGGACGGTGGAATCCACGCCGCCGCTGAAGCCCACCACAAGGGGCCGGACGCCGGGCAGCCGGGGAAGAAGCTGTTGCAGTTGCGCCCGAACGGCGTCAGCGCTCACCGGGACGGCCTCCGCCCAGGTTGGTCAGGACGGCTCGACCGCTTCCTGCACATTGCCGTAGGAAAGCAGGCGCTCGTAACGGCGCTCGGTGAGCGCGGCGGAGTCCATCCCCTGGAGCTCGTCCAGGCTCTTGAGCAGGCTCTGGCGCAGGGTCTCGGCCGCCTGGTCGTAGTTGCGATGGGCACCGCCCAGCGGCTCGGGAATCACCTCGTCCACAATGCCCAGCTCCCGCAGGCGCTCGGCGGTAATGCCCATGGCGGCGGCCGCTTCCTCGGCCTTGTCCGAGTTGCGCCAGAGAATGGAGGCACAGCCCTCGGGCGAGATCACCGAATAGGTGGAATACTGCAGCATCTGCAGATGATCGCAGACGCCAATGGCGAGCGCCCCGCCGGAGCCGCCCTCGCCCACCACGGTGGCGATGATGGGGGTCTTCAGCGAGGCCATGGAACGCAGATTGCGGGCAATGGCCTCGCTCTGGCCGCGCTCCTCGGCGTCGATGCCCGGGAAGGCGCCCGGCGTGTCGATAAAGGTGAGCACGGGAATGCGGAAACGCTCGGCCATTTCCATCAGCCGCAGCGCCTTGCGGTAGCCCTCGGGCTTGGGCATGCCGAAGTTGCGGTGGACCTTTTCCTTCACTTCCCGGCCCTTCTGATGGCCAATCACCATCACCGGCCGGTCGTCCAGCCGCGCCAGCCCGCCGATCAGCGCCGTGTCGTCGCCGAAGCTGCGGTCGCCGTGGAGCTCGTCGAAGTCGGTGAACAGCCGCCGGATATAGTCCAGCGTATAGGGCCGCCGGGGATGGCGCGCCAGCTGGGAAATCTGCCAGGGCGTGAGATCCTTGAAGATGGACTCGGTCAGCGCCGTGTTCTTCTCCTCGAGCTTGCGGATCTCCTCGGAGATATTCACATCCGTGCCGCTGCCCACGAGGCGCAGCTCCTCGATTTTCGCTTCCAGTTCGGCGATGGGTTGTTCAAATTCGAGGTAGTTCGGATTCATCCTGGTCCGCCGGAGCCGCTCAGTAAGCGATCAGTCTAACCCGACCCCGGAAAACAGTCGACAGGAGCGCCGCTACCGACCTTTGCAAACTGTTTCCGGGTTCTCCACCGAGCCGTTCAATGTCCGGGCCCCCGAACCCGTGATGCGGTTCACATTAATTTCCCAGCAGACGCCGAAACAGCGCCGGGGGGCTCGCATTCAGCAGTGCCTTGATCCCGGGCAGGCTCGCCCCTTCGGAACCGTTATACCACAGGTGACATCTACATGTGGTATAACTCGGCCACCCAACCAACCGGCTCGCCACTCGAATAAACCAGTTAGCGACGTGTCCTGGTGCGCCTTCTTTGAAGCAACGCAAGACCCGTTAATGCTATCACCAAAGCCCCGACAAAGCCGATGATTTCCCAGGGAAGTCTACTTTTCACGGA
>CAZHGU010000324.1:0-2631 GCA_964532105.1 uncultured Alcanivorax sp.
AAAGGATTGCCGGACTCGATCTCGATTATCGTATCCGGCGGATCGTCCGGGTGGAAAACAGCCCCGAGTTCCGCCATGCCCCTCCAGAAATGTTCCAGGCCGGCGCGGGACTTGTCGGTGTAGTCGGGAATCTCGTCGACGGTAATCATGGACACTCCTCCTTGAATTTGTACTGTTCAAAAGTACAGTATTTAGGTGCTCGGCGTCAACCCGGCTGAAGGGCCGATTACGCAACCGCCAACGCCTGCCTCCGCCCGTTCTCCTCGAATTCCCTCTTCAACCGCTCGAACTCGTCCCGGGTGAGTTGCTTGTAGGCGGTGTCGCCGCGTTCGCGGAACCAGATGGCCATGTCCGGGTTGGTGTCCAGGTTGTAGCCTTCCCTGCGCAGGTTCTTGACCAGGATCTTGTTGGTCTCGGACATGGGCAGTTCGGCCTCTATGCGGATGAAATCCGGCATCCATTTCGGGTCCATGCCTTCGTGTTCCTGTTGTTTCAGGAAGTGGTCGAAAACGGCCTGGGGGTCGAAGCGTGCGCCCGGTTCCATCTGCAGGGCCACGGCCACGCGTTCGTCGGCCACCGGGTCCGGGACGCCGTAGGCGGCGGCCAGGTGCACGCCGGGCAGGGCCTGGGCGAAGTGGGCGACGGTGTCGGCGGAGAAGTTCTCGCCGTCCTTGCGGATCCAGTCGTCGGTGCGGCCGTCGAAGTAGAGGTAGCGCTTGCCCTTCACCTTGCGGATATGGCCCAGATCACCGGAGTGGTAGATGTTGCCGTCGTATTTCTTGTTCGTCGCTTCCGGGTTGCCGAAGTAGCCGTCGAAGCGCAGGTTGTTGGGGTTGATCCGCGCGCAGATCTCGCCCACGGCTTCGTCGTAGTTGCGGATGCGGCCGTCGTTGTCCACTTCGGCGGGCGGGCATTCGTTGCCGTTGTCGTCGAGGATGATCACGCTCTTCGGTACCGAACCCACGCTGTCCGGCGGGTCGCCGGGCATGAGCATGGTGCTGATCACCGCTTCGGTGGAGCCGTAGACCTCGTAGATGTGCTCCATGTTGAAGTAGCGCATGAACTTCTCGCGGTCCACGGCGCTGGCGCCGTTGCCGCAGGCGATGCGCAGACAGTTGTCCGGATGCTGGGCGAGCGCCTCGGTGATTTTCTCCGGCGAGCCGAAGCGCTGCTCCAGCGCGGCCAGGATGTAGTGCACCGGCTGGCCCACATAGTTCATCCAGGTGACATGGTGTTCCAGCACGTCGTCGGCGAAGGCGCTGGCGCTGAACTTGGGCTTGAGCACGAAGCTGGCGCCGGCGAAGAGCGTGGGCATGACGGCGAGCAGCCAGGCATTGGAGTGGAACAGGGGCATGGCGATATAGCCCCGGTCGTCGCGCCTGAGGCCGATGCGTGTGCCGATGACGGCGCCGGCGCCGAGCAGTTTCAGATGCGAACAGGGGATGCCCTTGGGCGTGCCCGTGGTGCCGGAGGTGTAGATCACCAGCAGCGGATCGGCGCCCCGGGGCCTGCGGCCGCCGCCGGCGGGGCTGGCCGCCTCCAGTGCGCGGGGGAGGCTCTGCATGCCTTCCGGCGACGAATCGTCGTCCACCAGCACCTGGCCACGCTCTAGTCCGGGCACGCCGTCCAGCGCCTGCTCCAGATAGCCGGCGTGCTCGGTGTCGGTGAGGACCAGGGGTGTGCCGCTCTGTTCCAGCAGTTTCGCCAGGGTTTCGCCGCGAAAGCCGGTGTTCAGCGCCAGGATCAGATCCCCTTCCAGGGCGGCGCCGAAGCAGGCGAAAAGATAGGCCGGGCTGTTGTCGCGGTAGAGGCCGACGGTGAGCTGTTCGTTCTTCTTCAGCCGGCCCGCGCGGACTGCCTTTTCCCGGTGTTCGCGGAAAAGCTGCGCGTAGCGCTTCGCCTCGCGGTAGACCCGGGCATAGGTCCAGCTCTCGTCGCCCCAGACGATCAGCGGGCGATGGCGAATCAACGGTAGCCGGGCGCGCAGGCGCAGCAGCCGGCCGGCATGAAGGACACTGAGACCGGTACGCGCGAATTCCGCGGGGCTGGGCAGTTGCATGCGGGATTCCTTCTGTTGCGCCGCGAAGGCAGAAACAGGATTGCACCTCGTGCCCCGAGGGCCTAGGGCGATCGCGCCAAAATTCAGGCGTCGATACAGTCATTTGTGCAAACGTTTGCAGAGCTTCATCCCGTGGGAATTTCGGCCAGTCCTCGGCGCGGTTGATCCGGGCGGCGTGTAGCGGTTCTCGCAAGCGGCTCGAGGTATACGCACTATTTCAGTGCGTGATGGGCGGGGCTTGGTTGTGGACGCAATCCTGTGTCAGGATTTTATTCAGAGCGAGTGTGGTCTGGTGACACGGGAAGGAGGCGTCTTCGTCAGCCCCCCGGGGTGTCCGGAAGAAGTCGTCAGGCCCGCTTTAAGATGAACGCATACCCCATGCCCCGGGCGCAGTCCGAGCGGGGCACCCTGCCATGGCAGCCGGCAATGTCCGGTCATGGCGATGGGCCGAGACAGGGAGATGAAAATGTACACGACGACCCCCTTCCGACTTTTTTTCCATTGTTCGTGACCGTGACCGCGCTGCTGCTGAGTGCTTGTGGCGGTGGTGGTGGCGGCGGTAATGGAGGTGG
>CAZHGU010000325.1:0-2629 GCA_964532105.1 uncultured Alcanivorax sp.
GGCGGTGAAGTGGGGTGTCGTTTTTTTGCTTACTTTTTTTGGACAAGCAAAAAAATGTAAGGCGCCCGCCGGGGCGCGTCCCGGCTTCCCGCCCGTAAGGGCGGCCAAAAACTATTCGGGGATTAACAACAGCACGAGCTTCCTGGGTCCGCACTCGTCTGACGGTGCTTTAAAACAAAAACGCCGGCCCATAAAAGGACCGGCGTTTTCCAATCTGGTCGGAGTGGCAGGATTCGAACCTGCGACCCCCACGTCCCGAACGTGGTGCTCTACCAGGCTGAGCTACACTCCGTGAACAGCGCGCGTATTCTAGCAGCCCTGTGAAGGAATCCAATAGGGAAAGGTAAAATGTCAGTTTTCCGCTGCCGGAGCCGGTTCGGATGAATGTGCGCGGCGCAGATGGGCGGCGATATCGCCGCCTTCCGGACGGGCGATGATGCCTTCCTCGGTGACAATGGCGGTGATCAGCGACGCCGGCGTGATATCGAAGGCCGGGTTGTAGACCGGACAGTCCGCCGGGGCCATGGGCTGGCCGCCCGGGGCGGTGATCTCGGCGGGATCGCGCTCCTCAATGACGATATCCGCGCCCGTGACGGTGTCCGGATCCAGGGTGGCGCAGGGGGCGGCGACAATGAAGGGCAGGCCGTGCTGGTGGGCGAGTACGGCCAGACCATAGGTGCCGATCTTGTTGGCCACGTCGCCATTGGCGGTGACCCGGTCGGCGCCCACCACCACGGCGTCCACTGCCTGCCGGCGCATCAGTTCGCCGGCGCAGCTGTCGATGACCAGGCTGGCCGGGATTCGGTCGCGCAGCAGTTCCCACATGGTGAGCCGACTGCCCTGGAGCCAGGGCCGGGTTTCGCCCGCATAGACATGTTGCAGGATGCCTTTCTCGTGGGCGGTGCGCACGATGCCCAGGGCGGTGCCGTGCCCGCCCGTGGCCAGGCCGCCGGTGTTGCAGTGGGTATAGATACGCACACTGTTGGTGAAGAGCATGGCGCCGTGCTCGGCCAGGCGCCGGTTGCGCTCCAGATCCTCGGTGTGCAGCGCCACGGCCTCGTCTTCCAGCTTCGCCGCCAGTTCCGCTCCGCTTAGCTCACCCATGACTGTATCCAGACGCTCCAGCGCATGCCGGAGGTTGACGGCGGTGGGGCGGCTCGCGGCCAGGCTTTCCAGCGGCTCCCGCAGGCTTTCGCGGGTGGCGCTGTCGCCCTGTTGCCGGGCGGCCAGCACCAGGCCATAGGCGGCGGCGATGCCGATGGCCGGCGCGCCGCGCACGGCCATGGCCGAGATGGCGGCGGCGGTGTCCTCGGCAGTGGTAATGGACCACCAGCTTTCTTCCGCCGGCAACCGGCGCTGATCCAGCAGATCCAGGCGGTCGCCGTGCCAGTGGATGGCCGTGGTCAGGATTTCGCTCATTCGCGGTCCTCGTTGACGGTGCCGTGCGGGGTGCCCGGTGCGGGATAATACATCGGTTTCCGCCCGGCGCGTGCGCGGATCCAGTTCAGCGCGTGAAAGACGCCTTTCTGCCGCACCAGCCAGCGTTCCAGCCGGTACTTGCCGGGGAAGGTACTGACCATGATACCGATCAACAGCGTCAGCAGGCCCTGGCCGGGCAGCACCAGCATTAACAGGCCGGCGGCGATCAGCACCAGGGCGAAGGCATTACGCAGTCCCCGCAGCATCCAGAGCACGGCCCCCCGGTGGCGTTCCGGGCGGCGCGGCGCCACGAAATAGTTCCGGGGCATGAGTACCACCAGCACGGGCAGCGCCAGCAGGGATACCAGTGCGAGCGCGATGCCCAGGCCGGTGAGCCAGGGCAGCAGTGGTTCCAGCCAGTGCAGGGCCTGTTCCGCCGGGGGTGGAAGAATGTCGTCGATCAAGGCTGCTTTTTCCCCGCTTCGGGTGCGTTACAATGCGGACATGACCGGCCAAAATCAATTCAACGCCGTCCACTGGCCCATTGCCCTGATTCAGGGTACCCACCGGGTGGAAATTCACTTGCTGCCCCTGACCGATGACCGCCATGTGCTGGTGGCGCTGGCCGGTGACACCGAGCGTCCGGAACGGATCAAGGGGCAGGGCCCCTTTCCGGACCCGGATGTGGCCACGGGCGTGGCTCGCCGGATTCTGGAGTCGTTGCTGAGCGACGGCTACGAACGCGCCGAAGGCGAATGCTGGAAACTGGATGCCTGGCGCCATCGGCGCGCGGTGCTGGATGAGCGCGCCCGGACGCCGCTGCGCACCGAGTTTCACCCGGACGACGTGCTGGACTGATCGGGGCCGGCGGCTGGACTTGCCGGGGCGGGATGCGGCAAGCTTGCACGCCTTTGTTTTTGCTCGCGGATCGATGTTTCCGGCTGCCTGAACGGTGATCATGCATATCTTTCTTGTTTTCGCGTCCCTGTTGATTCTGGTGCTGTGCGGTTATGCCGGTTGGCTGCTGGGCCGGTTGTGGCAGCAGAAGCGCCGGGCCAGGCGGGTTGAGCGTCTGCGCCGTCACAAGGCGCTGGACAGTCTGGACATTATTGCGCGCAGCCTGCTCGCGGATCAGGTAAATGTCACCGAGGCGGCGCTGCGCATGGCTGTGCTGCTGCACAATATCGAGGATCCGGACGATCCGGTGGCC
>CAZHGU010000326.1:0-2607 GCA_964532105.1 uncultured Alcanivorax sp.
GCAAGGCCTTGCGGTGCGAGGGCCGGTAATCGGCGCTGTTATCGCCTTTCTCGAAGGGGGCCAGGATGGGCCAGAAGACCCGGGTGAGAAACTGTTTCATGGAATTCCCCGGAAACTGTCGTGATTCAGCATAACGGCGGGTGGCAGCAGAGCAAGCCCTGGCAGGCTGTTGAAAGCCCCCTTGCGCACTCAGCGCGGCCTGAAGCGTGCAGCTGGTATACTTTGTTGCAACGGACAGGATGGTTCCCTTTCCGAGCGACAAAGTGCGCAGATGGGCGTTTCAGGCCGCGCCCTCCGGGGCTTTCAGGCTGAGTACGCAACGAGTTTTTCAACAGCCTGCTAACTCTGGAACCGCGCTCAGATTGTTTCGGCGGGCCTGGCCACGGCCAGACAGTAGGCCTGGTTGCCGTGTTCGGCCAGGGTGATGAACTCTTCCAGCTCCAGACCGCCCGCCGCCAGTTCGTTCCGGAAGCTTTCCTCATAGGTCACCCGCCCGAAATCGATACTGATGATGCGCTTGAGCATGGGCTTGAGCGGTTCCAGCCAGCGCACCGCCCGCTTGTGGATCGTCTGGGTGAAATAAAAGCGCCCGCCCGGAGCCAGCATTTCCGTGCAATGCCGAAGTGCGCCCACCGGGTCGGGCAACAGCATGAAACTGGCCGAGAAATAGATCGCGTCATAGGGTCCGCCCTGGTGATCATGGATCGATTCCAGACGCACCTCGATACAGTCGCCCGCCGCCGATTCCGAGAGGCGCTTGCGGGCCCGCTCGAGGTAATCGGCGTCAATATCAATCCCCGTCACCCGCAGGCGCTTCTCCCGCACCCGTTCGGCATTCGACAGCAGCGCCCCGGCCGTACCCACGCCCACATCCAGCATGGAGGCCCCTTCCGGCACCCGCCGCAGCACCTCGCGATACCACCGCGAGGTGAGACGGGTCAGCACGCTGTCATAGATCAGGCTTCGGCTCATTTCGCGCAATCCCTCCGTCTGCGTGCGCGAAGCATAAACCACTGCCCCCGGGATGCACGAATCGTTCCTGGCCCGGAAAATGGTCACACGGGAGGCGCTGAGCCCATCCAACGCCCGGGTGGCGGTAGTACTCGGCTCGGGCAGGATGTTTTCCCTTCTGGTTTCGGCGGGATGAGGCGGTTAATGCATGGTCTCCAGAGAAACTGCCGGCAATACCGGTCATCAGGCGGCTCCGTACAGCCTCGCGCAAGCCCGAGCGCCCCACAACCAGCGACGTCCGACAGCCGCCGCATACCGGCGCATCGCCTCGACGCGCCCGAGCGCCTGCAGCTGATAATTCGGTTTCGGCCGCATATGATGCATCCAGGCACCGGGATCGATGCCGAGGCGATCCAGCACGGGCAACGCCCCGGCCGGAATGGCGCCGCGCTTGTCCTCGCGCAGGGCCCGACCGGTCTGGTCCACCAGTTCCAGATAATCCATTAGCCGGAACTCGCAAACGCTCTCCGGGCTGGCCTCGTCCATATTATCTCCGGTAAGCATCGGTGCCAGCGCGGGCACCTCGTACTCCCGATCCTCCGTAGCATCCCCGCCGGGTGCCGCCACCTCCCGACTACGCTGCTGCACGGAAGTGTAATCCGACTCCTCGGGCGTATCCGCCAGCCCCGCACGGACGGGATTGAGATCCACATAGGCCATGCAGGCCAGCACCGCTCGCTCATCCAGCAGCGCCTGGCTCTTGAACCGACCCTCGAAGAAGCGCCCCTTGCAGCCGTCTTCCCGGTTGGCTTCCTTTGCTATCGCCTCGTTCAGACAACGCATGAACCAGCTGATATCGCCCAGCCGTTCCCGCCACAGCGCGGCAACCCGGCCCACCTCGTCACTTTCCGCCGGCGACAGGCTCTCCCCGGCGAGATACCTCCGCACCGGCTCCGGCCCCTTGAACAACCGCGTCCAGCGGCGCAGGACCTCGTCGTCGCTCCACTCCGCAAGACGACCGGCGTTTACGCGCAGCACTACATGGTAGTGATTGGACATGATCGCGTAGGCGCACAGATCAATCGCGAAGATTTCCACCAGTTCCGCCATTTTCGTCCGGATCCAGGCCCGGCGATGCTCGTAGTCCCGGTCCGCGTACCGGTCATACCCGCATAGAAAGGCACGGCGAACACAGCGGCTGATGCAGTGATAATACGGGGTTTCAGCAAGCGAGACCTGCTCGCGGCGTGCGCGTGTCATGGCAACCTCCCTGGTGACGTCTCCACGCCGATTAAGCTAACCGCCGAACGCGCCCCTTCCTATCAGCGATCTCTCACAAAAGCGTACGCGAGAGATTAAATTTAGGGGTGTCCCAGTTTTTGGTCGTCTTGAACCCTGTAGCATACAAATTTGTAGGCGGCGGTCCTTGGGTCGCTGAAATAGTTCCTCCTGATCCCTCTCTTAAATTCTTTACTGTTTATAGCATCTTCGCATGACAGCATTTTACCCGAAATTTTCGAAAAAACTTTCTCGTCATATTTCGTTTGGCAACCGGGATACATGCCAGCGCACTCAGAGGCCTCCCAATATTTAACACACTTCAGAACTACATCTGTAGCATTAGCACGGGCAGCCTCTCCGAGCATAAACATCCTA
>CAZHGU010000327.1:0-2604 GCA_964532105.1 uncultured Alcanivorax sp.
GATACGTTCAGTCATGGGCCGGCTCCCGCGCACGCGACCAGAACAGGGCCAGCGCCAGTCCGGAAATCAGGTGCCAGACGCCCCAGAAGGCGGTAATCAGCATCATGCCGCCGGCCTGCGGAAAGAAAGTAAAGAGAATGGACAGACCCAGGGCCGAGTTCTGAATGCCCACTTCCATGGTGACCGCGCGGCGTTCATCGCGTGGCAGCCGGATCAGCCGGCCCGCCAGTGCGCCCAGAAGCAGCGCCCCCAGATTGTGCAGAATCACCAGCCCCGCCATTTGATCGCCGTACTCCAGCAACAGATGGAAATTGCGCGCCAGCGCAATCAGCACAAAAGTAAACAGCACGCCCAGCGCCACCCAGCGCATGGGATTTTCCGCGCGTTCGGCCAGGCGCGGACGCCGATTGCCCACGGCCATGCCCAGCATCATGGGCAGCGCCAGCACCAGTACCACCAGCGAGAGCATCTGCAGCGGATCAATGGCGATCTCGCGTAACAGATCCCGGGTGTGGGGATTGAGATTGCCGTAGAAGGCAAAATTGAAGGGCGTCATGACCACGGCCGCCAGGCTGGATACGGCCGTCATGCTTACCGACACCGGCACGCTCGCCTTGCCCAGCCAGGTCATGATGTTGGAATAGGTACCACCCGGACAGGACGCCACCAGGATCATGCCCAGCGCCAGCTCGGCCGGAACCCGCAGCAGCCAGGTGGCGAAACAGGTGACCGACGGCAGGATCAGGAACTGGGCGATCAGACCCGCAACCGGTGCGCGCGGAGCGATCAGCACACGCCGGAAGTCTTCCACGCGCAGGCGCAGCGAAACGCCGAACATCATGCAGGCCAGGATGCCGTTGAGCACCAGCAGGCTCTGGGGCGAGAAGGCGATTTCCACGTCAGACATGGCTGTCCCCGGTATCCAGATCCCGCTGGAGACGGCGGATCTCGGCCGCTACCGTTTTGCGGTAACTGTCCTTGTGCACGTAATAGGCCATGCGTTCCAGCTGCAGATAATCAAAGCCGCCGTCGAGCCGGTCGGCGGCATGACGCTGCTTGCGCTCGCGCAGCTGCCGGGCCGAAGCCTTGTCCTCGCGCAGCTGGCGCAGATAGAGCGCCACCAGCTCGGCCTGTTCGTTGCGCCCCTCCCAGCCCAGACCGGCCGCCTCGATCATGCCCATGACGAAGAGATCGTCGTACTCGGGATGCAGGCAGTTGAGATAGAGTTCGGGCGCGCCGTCGTCGCCCCAGTTCAGATACTGGTCGTCGATAAAGGGATAATGGAGGTGATAGCCGGTGGCTAGCAGTACCAGATCATAGTTGCCCGTGGTGCCATCATGAAAGGACACTGTCCTGCCCTGCATATCGGCAATATCACCCCGGGGCGTGATATCGCCATGGCCGAGATGATGCAGCACCAGTGAATTGATCACCGGATGGGCCTCGTACATGCGATAGTCCGGATCCGGCAGACCATAGTCGGAGGGTTTGCCCACCACCAGCCGGATCAGGGTGGCGTCCAGTTTCTGCTTGAGCCGGCGCGGCAGCGGCAGACCGCCGCCGAGCGTATCCGTGGGCCGGCCGGCAATGAACTTGGGCAGAAAGTAATAGCCCCGCCGCACCGAAAGATCCACCGACCGCGCGCGATGCACCGCGTCCACCGCCATATCACAAGCGGAATTGCCGCAGCCGACAATGAGTACACGCTTGTCGTCGAAGAACTCGGGATGGCGGTACTCGGAGGAGTGCATCAGCTCACCGGTGAACTCGCCCGGCAGTTCCGGCCGGCGCGGATGATGCAGGGTGCCGTTGGCAATCAGCACGCCGTCGAAATGCTCCGTGCGCCGCTCGGAATCGTCTTCACTGGTGACCCACCAGCCCGGATCGGCGCGCTCGACCTGCACCACCCGGGTATTGAAGCGGTAGTGCTCGTACAGGCCGAAGTGGCGCGCATAGTCGCGGAAATAGTCTTTCAGTTCGGCATGGTGCGGATAGGCGGCAATGGACGGCGCCATGGGAAACTCGGCGAATTCCGTCATGTGCCGCGAGGAGATCAGGTGCGCTGACTCGTACATGGTGGAGTGGGGATTGTCGATATCCCAGAGCCCGCCCACGTCGGCGTGCAGTTCGAAGCCCACAAAGGGTAGGCCGTACTTGTCCAGATTGCGCGCTGTGGCCAGCCCCATGGGGCCCGCACCAATGACGGCATACATTGCCGAACCTCGCCGTTGTTCTGGTTATACTGCCCAGCATACCGGAACCCGCAGGGTGCGTAACGGCTCATCTGGATTCGCAATGGGTTGATTCGAGACCATGACAGCTCAGGCCATAGTCCCATTACCCGCCAACCGGGCTTCCGGCGAAAGCGGGTTTGTCGGGACCTTCGAACGCCGGGCCGCGGTTACGCCGACCCGGTATCACGATGAAAGAAACGGCTGCTGTGATTCTGCCGGGCGCATGCCTCAGTTGCCCGTCACCTCGCCCGAATTCTCGAACACGGCGGTGCCATGGTATTCCGCGGTCTGGTTCATGGGATCGTCCACCACGAAGACTTCACTGATAATGCCCGAGGTTCCGCCGTCGTTTCCGCTGCCAAAGAAGGCG
>CAZHGU010000328.1:0-2601 GCA_964532105.1 uncultured Alcanivorax sp.
CCCCTTCACGACATCTTCGGGTAAGGGGGGGGGGAACGCTCGGCCTGTTTACGGGTTTTCTTGCCCCTTGCGCCTTGCCCCTTGCTACTCTCTTCGCGTAATCCGCTGAATCGACTGGCTGATATGCGGGCTCAGGATCAGCTGGGCTTCCTCATCCAGGGTCGTGAGCTGTTCGTTGAAGGTGAGCTTGCCTGCCTCGTCCGTTTCCGTCAGGCCGTAGCGCTGCAGCTGCTGAATGAAGTTGCGCAGCACCGTCTTGTCGAAGAATTCCGGGGAATTGAACTCATAGAGCAGGGACAGCCGCTGTGCCGTCTGATGGGCGCGCTCTTCCAGTTCACTGGATGACAGCTGACCGTCGCCGTACTGCACCAGCAGCCGAATGGTGAGATAGAAACGCTCCAGCGACGGCATCACGGTGCGTCCCAGATGCTCCAGCAGGTCCGATTCCGGGCTGTTGATGGGCGTGCCCTGCAGGTTCCCGCCGTCGCGGCGGATCAGGCCCTGGTCCTCGAGTACGCGCAGCACGCCGTCAATGGCGCTGTCGAGTTCGGCATCGCTCCAGTGCAGGAAGTATTCGTTGCGGAAGAAAGGATACAGCAGATGCACCAGCCGGTGCAGCTGTTTGTTGTCGATGGACCGGGCATTGAGAAACAGCGAGCAGATGAGTCCGGGCAGCACGAACAGGTGCAGGCTGTTGTTGCGCACATAGGCCATCTGCAGCGCGGTCTGCGCGTCCGTGGTGACCAGATCCCCCAGCTCGTGTTCGATGCGCTGCAGGAAGTCGTTTTCCAGGCCGTATTCGATGATGGCGTCCGGGTCCGCTTCCGCCAGGGCGCTGGCCCGGCTGTAGGGCGCTTCGCGCAACAGGGTGACATAGAGTGCGAGCTGGCGGCGCAGCTGGCCCATGTCCATGGTGTGCTTGGGCGTGGCCAGCAGCGCCAGGCTCAGCAGGTTCACGGGATTGGCCACGGCGGCGGCGTTGATGCCGGTGACCACGCGCTCGCCCAGTTCATTGATGGTTTCGCGGAACCAGTCGGGCATCTCCTGCTCGCCCAGGGCGTTTTCGCGCCAGTCCGGTGCCTGTTCGTCCAGAAAGCGATCCAGCAGGATGGGATCGCCGAAGTTGACATGCACCTCGCCGAAATTGCCGCGCAGGAATTTCAGCGCCCGGATGAGTCCGCCCACGGATTCGCGGGATTTCCGGCCGGTATGCAGTTCGCCCATGTACGAGCGCGCCTCGATCACCTTTTCATAGCCCACATAAACGGGCACGAAGGCAATGGGTTTCTTGGCGTCGCGCAGAAAGCTTTTCACCGTCATGGCCAGCATGCCGGTGCGCGGATTGAGCATGCGCCCGGAACGGCTGCGCGTGCCCTCGACGAAGTATTCGATGGAAAAGCCGCGCGTGGTGATGGTGTGCAGGTATTCCGAGAACACGGCGGCGTAGAGCCGGTTCTTGCGGAAGCTGCGCCGCATGAAAAAGGCGCCGCCGCGACGCAGGATGGTGCCGATGACCGGCATGTTCAGATTGATGCCGGCGGCGATATGTGGCGGCACCAGGCCGCGCTTGTAGACCAGATAGGACAGCAGCAGATAGTCGATATGGCTGCGGTGGCAGGGCACATAGATAATCTCGTAGTCGCCCGCCACATTGTTCAGCTTGTCGAAGTTGTACACCCGCAGGCCGTCGTAGAGCTGGTTCCAGAGCCAGGAGAGCACCACTTCCAGAAAACGGATCACGGTGTGCGAATAGTCCGCGGCGAGCTCGATGGCGTATTGCCGGGCCCGCTTTTCCATCTTTTCCACCGGCTGGTCTTCAGCGCGCGCGGCGTTCTCGATGGCCTCGCGTACCGGCGGCGTGCGCACCAGGGTATTGGCGATCATGCGCCGGTGCGACAGGTCCGGCCCGATGACCGCTTCCTGTTGCCGCCGGAAATGCACGCGCAGAATGCGCTGAGCCTTGCGCCGCGTAAGGTCGCGCTCGCCGTCTTCGTGCATCAGATCGCGCAGCGCCAGCGGTCGCCCGAAGAGAATATGCAGCTGCCGGCCCTGGGTGAGAATAATGAAGAACTTCTTGATAAAGCCCGGCGGCGACCAGTTGTAGGCAAAGATGATCTTCCACAGCGAACTTTCCTTTTCCGGCGCGCGGCCCCAGAACAGCGACACCGGCACCAGTTGCACATCGCCGTCGGTGTGGTCGTGGACATGGTCTACCAGCTTGTTCAGACGGGGCGGATGCAGGGTGACCCGCTCCCGGCCCAGCAGCCGCCGGCGCCGATAGAGGTGGAAATGGCGCCGGGACAGGGTCTTTTCATTCAGCGTCAGCGGCGTCAACGGCGAGGGCAGATTCAGTGCCCGGGTCTGGCGGTCCAGCATGAGCAGATCCGCCAGGGAGGCGTCGCGCAGCACATAGATGATCGGCCGGTTCGGATCCAGGCCCAGCTCGTCCGCGGACGCGGGAAAGGAGTGCCCGCGGGTCCAGAGCGTAAGAAACTGACGCGCCAGCCAGAAAAACAGCCGGTCCAGCCCCAGCCAGGGATTGATCTTGAAGTTCATGATCCGCCCGAAAAGTGCAGGAAATTGAAGGAAATTTTAATCAAC
>CAZHGU010000329.1:0-2599 GCA_964532105.1 uncultured Alcanivorax sp.
GGCAAGGAATAATGAAAGGTCGCGCGAAGCGCGACCATCCTTATTTACTTTCTACTTTCGTCTTTTGGCTGCAAGGTTTGGACTAAAACCCCGAAGAGCACCGTAGGAGCGACCGCCCCGGTCGCGAATTGATTCCAGAGGCTCTGGAAATATCGCGACCGGGGCGGTCGCTCCTACGGAGTCCTCTTCTTTGCATTTACGGGCTTCAATGTTTGAACGAGAACCCCGAAGCCGATCACAAAGGCAAAAGCCCAGAATCCGGAAGCGATAATCAGCCAGGGCCCGTCCGCGTTCACCATGGGCGGGACGACCCGGTACAGGGCCGCCACCTGCACCAGGGCGGTGGCCGCGTGGGCCATTGGCAAATAATTGGCGTCGCGGAAGCGGTAGAGCATGCGGGTACGCATCATGACCGTGAGCGTCAGGGTGCCGAGCGCGCCGGCGGTGATCGCGTGGGTGGCCGCCTGAGCCGGAATGCCGGGCACGAAGTGCGCCAGGCCCATGAGGATCAGCCCGAGCGCGAGCCAGAGGTATCCGCTCAACAGGGCCACCAGATCCGGGCGACGGCAGCAGAGCCAGGGCTGCCAGCGCAGCCAGCGGAAACCGGTTAGCAGGCCCGCCACCGTCAGCGCCGTGCCGGCCACCGGCGCGCTCCAGGCGGCCTGTACCGGAGTCAGCACAATGGCGGCGGGCAGCAGGATCAGCACGGTTCCTTCCACACCCGGTTGCACCCGGTGGGGCATGGAACCGCCGCCCTTGACGATATACCCGGCCAGGGCCGGCGCGATGATGCGCCCGCCCATGAAAAACAGCAGCACGGCCAGCAGAAGCACGGCCATGTGCAGCACCATCCAGGCGGGCCCGGGTTCAGTGCCCACCAGCCAGGCACCGGCCGCCGCGCACAGCGCCAGCGCGCCCACCACGGGCGCCACTGTCTGGTTGCGCCACTTCTTCGCGGACTTCATGAAGCGCGGCATCACCTTGTACGCCACCAGGGCGGCGAAAACGCCGCTGAAGACAAAGGTGGGCCAGGCGCCGGGGAAGAACCAGAACGCCAGCCGGGCGGCGAGCCAGCAGCCGAAAACGACCGCGATCCAGCGCACCGGTTGCGGCCCCAGCAGATAGCCCGCCACCACCGCCAGGGCATAGCCGAAGAGCATTTCATGGGCGTGTCCGCCGGGCGTGGTCAGCCCGGGCGGCGCCGGCACCAGGCCCTGAAGCGCGAGCACGGACCAGGGCAGGACCAGCGCGGCATAGATCACGGCAGCCGGGAAAAAAGCGGCGTTGGCAAAGGGGCGGTGGGCAGGCATGGCCGGTCCTTAACGTGCATGGGAAATGCAGGATAACACCGCGCGAGCGAAAGCCGACGGGCTGCGTGGCAGGGATTGACCCCGGTCGGTCCGGCGGGCAGGCTCGCCGGTTCCGAGCAAGCACCCCGGAGTTCCCGTGAGCAACGGATCCCTGTCCCTGGCCCGACAGCTCTGGTCCCAGACCTGGCCCATGGTCATGGGCGTGGCGTCCCTGCTGGGTTTCAATCTGGTGGACTCCATCTTTATTGCGCGTCTGGGCACGGAGCCACTGGCCGCGCAGTCGTTCACCTTTCCGCTGCACTTTCTGATCATCGGCGTGCAGGTGGGCTTCGGCATCGCCATTGCCGCCATTATTTCCCGGGCCATTGGGGCGGAAGAGCACGACCGGGCCCACCGTCAGGGTGCGCTGGTGCTGATTGGCGGCGGCACCTTCATGGCCCTGCTGGCCTTCATGCTCTGGCTCGTTCAGGACCGGGCCTTTGCGCTGCTGGGCGCGGATGCCGATATGCGCGCGGTGATCCGGCCCTACTGGAACATCTGGGTCTGTGCCGCCTGGGTAGGAGCCGTGCTCTATTTCGGTTACTCCATCTTCCGCGCCCACGGACGTACCGGTTTTCCCGGCACCATGATGATGGTGACCAGTGCCCTGAATCTGGTGCTGGATCCGTTATTGATCTTTGGAGTCGGGCCTTTCGAAGGCTTCGGACTGGAGGGGGCGGCCCTGGCCACACTGATCGCCTTCGGCACGGGTGCGCTCATCGTGCTGCCCATGGTGCAGAGTCAGGGCTGGCTGGAACGCCGGCACATCCTGCGCGAGGCGCGGACCACGGCCGGGCCCTTTGCGCATATCGCCGGACCGGCCATGATCAGCCAGCTCATGCCGCCGCTGGCCGCCATGCTGGCCACCGGCATTGTGGCGCGCATCGGCGAGGACAGCGTCGCCGCCTGGGGCCTGGCGAGCCGGATGGAAAGCTTTTCCATTGTGCTGGTGCTGGGCCTGACCATGGCCCTGCCGCCCTGGCTGGGCAAGTGCTATGGCGCCGGCAACTGGGATGAAATCCGGCGCCTCATGCGTATTGCCGCCCGGGGCGTGGTGATCTGGCAGCTCACTCTGGGACTTTTGCTGGCCGCCCTGTCGGCACCGCTGGCGGGGCTACTGGTCGAGGACCCGGCTGTACAGGAAAACCTGGCCGTGCTGTTGCTCTGCCTGCCGCCAAGCTATGCCCTGCTCGGCATCTGCATGCTGGTGGTCTCCGCCTCCAATGCCCTGGGCTGGCCCGTGCGCGCCA
>CAZHGU010000330.1:0-2597 GCA_964532105.1 uncultured Alcanivorax sp.
GGCAGCGTCGAGCCGGAGACGCGGGACGTCGCCACCTCGGCGGGCACACCGCCGATGGCAAAGCCCAGAAAGCTGACAACAAAAACCGTGATCAGGACCAGCGGACGCGGCATTCAGAGATCCACCCGCCGCTCAAAACGGAATATCATCGTCGAAATCATCGGCCGGGCCGGAAAAACTGCCACTGTCGGACTGCGCCGCCGGCTGGGACTGGGCGGCCGGCTGGTCGCCGCCGCCGAGGCCGCCTCCGCCGCCCCGACTGTCCAGCATCTGCATGTCATTGGCGACAACCTCGGTGGTGTAGCGATCCTGGCCGTCCTGGCCCTGCCACTTGCGGGTCTGCAGCCGGCCCTCGATATAGGCCTTGCTGCCCTTTTTCAGATATTCGCCCGCGATTTCCGCGAGCTTGTTGAACATCACCACCCGGTGCCACTCGGTACGCTCCTGCTGTTCGCCGGTCTGGCGATCACGCCAGGAGTCCGTGGTGGCGAGCCGGACATTGGTGACGGCCGAGCCATTGGCCGTGTAGCGCATTTCCGGATCCGCGCCGAGATTTCCGATCAGAATGACTTTATTGACACCACGCGCCATGCAACAACTCCATTATCCGTTGGGTTCCCCGGGGCAGGTCCGTTCCGCCGTACCCGCCGAAAAAACTCATTGTGGCACTTTCACGACGCGCTTGCACCGTCGGCGGACACCTCCGCGCCCCGCAGCACGGCGGCCAGGATTTGTTCATCCAGCTCGCGCGTAATCACCTTGATCAGCGCCGTTCCGTCTTCCGGAGCCACAGCCACATCCTGCACGCCGGGCACCCGCGACAGCCGGGTACAGATGTCGGCGGGCTCCAGCCCGGCCAGCGCATCCAGGGCCACGGTACGGTTGGCCAGATGGCCGGGATTGTGCAACCCCAGTGAGGCCAGCCACCACAGGGCCGCCAGCACGGCGGCGAACCCGTGCAGCCCCGGCAGACCGAACGCCTGCTGCAGCCAGCCGCCCAGCACGCCGCCCAGAAAAATGCCCAGAAACTGGCTGCTGGAATACACGCCCAGGGCCGTGCCCTTCATGCCCGCCGGCGCCACACGTGAGACCAGCGAAGGCAGCATGGCCTCGAGCAGATTAAAGGCACCGAAAAACAGAATCATGACAGGCACGAGGGTCATCAATCCGGTATGTTCGGGCACCAGCAGGGCCTGGGAGACGGCGAGCGCGGCTACCGCGCCCAGGAACACCCCCTTGAGCCGCCCGCGGCGTTCGCTGTAGAACATCAGCGGTACCATGACCGCCAGCGACAGCACCAGCACGGGTAGATAGAGCATCCACTGGTCGCCGCTGCCCAGGTTCACGCCATCGCGCAGCATTACCGGCAGGCCGAGGAAAGTGGCGGTAAGAATGGCGTGCTGAATGAGAATGCCCAGATCCAGTCGCAACAGCTGACGATCGGAGAGCACCCGCCAGATGAGCGCGGGCACTGCCTCGGTGTCCCGATGCAATTGTTGCGCCGGCGGACGGGGCACGCTCAGATAGAGTACGGCAATGCCCACCAGGCCCAGTGCCGCGGTCAACCAGAAAATGCCCGGCACACCCACCCGGGCTTCCAGCATGGGCCCGACCACCACCGCCAGCGCAAAGGACAACCCGATGCTCATGCCGATCACCGCCATGGCCCGGGTGCGGTGCTGATCCCGGGTCAGATCCGCGGTCAGCGCCAGAATCACGGAACCGATAGCGCCAGCGCCCTGCAACAGGCGTCCGGCAATAATGCCGTAAATGCCCTCCGACAGCGCCGCCACGACACTGCCCAGCGCGAACATCACCAGGCCGCCGGCGATCACCGGACGCCGACCCACCCGGTCGGAGAGCCAGCCCAGCGGAATCTGCAACAACGCCTGGGCCAGGCCATAGATCCCCAGTGCCAGTCCGATCAGGGTGGGCGTGGCCCCGGGCAGATCCCGTGCATAGACGGCGAAGACCGGATAGATCATGAACAGGCCCAGCATGCGCGAGGCAAAAATCAGGGCCAGGGACACAGTGGCCCGGAAGGGGCCGTGTTCGGTGCTGGAGCCGGTGCGGGAGTCAGACATGAGGCATCGCGTCGGGAAAAGCGCGCTAGTCTATCAGGGAAGCCCTCCGATATTCATGACAACCGGGCTTCAGGCGTGGATAATCCGGTACAGGTCTGCCATCCTTCCCGCTTCCCGGGTGCCGGATCCGGACACGGATTGGGAAGAATGACGCAAACCGGGACAGATCGGGGATCGGGAATCCGGATTCATAAATTGAACCCCTCGCTTAGCGGTGTTAGATTCTGGAGCATCTGTTCAGCGTTTTTTCGTAGGTATGCACTGAGAAGGGGCAAACGCTAACGCCCGGGCAAGGAACCAATAACAATGAACGCCAGCGGTAACGAAAAGTACGTCTATATCGTCAGTGATCAGCAGCTGCAGAACGCGCTGCTCGCCGAGTTTCTCAACAAGGAAGGCATGCCCGCCAGCGCCATCCGCAGCGTGGACGAGCTCAGCCGCGATCAAATGACCGGCTCGGACCAGGTGCTGTTCATGGTGGACTTCAACACCATGGATGTGAACGAGACCATC
>CAZHGU010000331.1:0-2592 GCA_964532105.1 uncultured Alcanivorax sp.
TTTGCATAGCGAATGAAGTAATTCTGCGATGATTATCTCCCATAGTCTCTCGAATCAGGTCGGGGCAGGGATGCCCCTCCCACAAACATCCGGGGAAAGCGGGCGCCGAAGGCGCCCTGCATTATTTCTTGCCACTTGCTACTTTCGACTTGCTACTTTTATTAACCTGTTAAAATGTCACCACATTCCAGCCCATGCACGGATCATGTTGCGCATATCCAATCGGGTGATGATCCCGGAAGACGAAATCGAGTTCCAGGCCATCCGGGCCCAGGGCAGTGGCGGTCAGAACGTGAACAAGGTCGCCACGGCGGTCCATCTGCGTTTTGATATCCAGGCCTCCTCCCTGCCGCCCTTCTACAAAGACAAACTGCTGCAGTGGAAGGATCATCGGATCAACAAGGACGGCGTGATCGTGATCAAGGCGCAGAATCACCGCAGCCAGGAACGCAATCGCGAGGATGCGCTGGCGCGTCTGCGTGAACTTATTCAGGAAGCCACAACCGTACGCCGCGAACGCAAACCCACCCGGCCCAGCCGGGCGGCGAAAAGAAAACGGCTGGACAACAAGAAAAAACGCGGCGAGATCAAGGCCAAGCGCGGCCGGGTGATATAAACCAACCTGCTATTTTCAATAATTTGCTAGGTCAGACCGGTACTGGCTCCAGGGCGAAGGAAAAACACCAGCGCCCCCAGTGACAGGGCGAACACCACCAGCCACCAACCACCGAGCGTGAGCTTTTCCGCCTCTTCTTCTCCGGTGCCGATTTCTTCAGCCCAGTCCACAAGCAGGTGCGCATTGCGGGCATTGGCCCGCCAGGCCAGGTCGAACACATCGCCGACCACCGGCAGAAAACCGCCTACCAGGTCCACGCCCATGTTGCGGATCATGCGCCGGCGCAGCCAGGCCGGGGCATCCAGAGTGTGTGCCTCGCGGTAGATATAGAGTGACAGGGCCAGTCCGGCGAAATCCCCCACCACGGGGATCAGGCCCAGCAGGGGATCCAGCCCGAAACGGATATCGGTAAAGGGAATACGCAGACCGGTGTCGGTGAGCCGGGCGATACGCTGGACCCGCGCCAGCGCCGCCCGGGCTTCGTCCGCCGATGCGGAACGCTGTGCATTCACTCGCTGATCTCCACGTACAGATCCTCGCCCTCGGCGATGACGGGAAAGGTCTGCAGCGCTTTCTCGGGACGCACCGCGTTCAGCAACTGCACACCTTTGGGCCAATTGGCCCATTCCTTCACTTCGCCCGTGCGGATATCGAACTGCGCACGGTGAAGCGGACACTGAACGCAGGCGTCATTGAGAATCTTCCCCTTGCCCAGATTCGCCCACATGTGCGTGCAGCGCGCCTGGGTAGCATAGAAGCCGTCCGAGAGGCGATAAAGCACCAGTCTGGTATCGCCCGCGTCCACGGCCTTGCTTTCGCCTTCCTGAAGTTCACTGCTCTTACCGATGACATAACGCATATTGTTCTCCTTCACGGATCTGTTGTGTCATTGCCCTTATTCGAGATAGGTGTAGCTGTCCAGTCCGGAGCGGATTTCGGCCAGCAGGGCGCTACGTTCGTCCGGGTTCAGATGGGCTCGCTCACAGTGTTGCTCCAGGGTCGCCAGCAAGCGCTCCGGATCAAAATTCACATAGCGCAGCACCGTGCTCACGGTATCGCCGTCAATGGCATGGTCCAGCTGGACTTTGCCCTCGGCCGTGATTTCCGCATCCACGGAGTCGGTATCGCCGAAAAGATTGTGCATGTCTCCGAGAATTTCCTGGTAGGCGCCCACCATGAAAAACGCCAGTTCATTATCCTCTCCGGCCGGCAGGGGCAGTGTGGCTTCCACGCCGTCGCCGTCGGCATAGCGGTCCATGCGGCCGTCGGAGTCGCAGGTAATATCCTGCACCACGGCCCGCGTATCCGGCGCACCGCGAAGGCCGCGCAGGGGCATGACCGGAAAGATCTGATCAATGCCCCAGACATCCGGCAACGACTGAAAGATGGAGAAGTTCACGAAAAGCTTGTCGGCCAGTTTTTCATTGAGTGTATCCAGGAGTTCGCGCTGCAATCGACGGGTCGGGTCCAGACGCGCGCGCAGCTTGAGCTGGGCATTGATGTAGACCCGTTCCGCCCAGGCGCGCTGGCTCAGATTGATTTCATCCTGCAGGAAACGGTCCTGCAGGTCCTGCCAGGCCGCCAGCAGTTCCTGGTATTGCTCCAGTGGCGACACCGCCATCTGGCCGAGCTGCTCATAGAGCTGCCACAGGCGCGCAAGCTCGGGCGCACCGGGATCCGCCGGTGCTTCAAGCTCTTCTTCGCGCAGGCTTTCCCGGTCGATGATATTGGTCAGCAGCACCGCATGGTGCGCGGTCAGGGCGCGGCCGGACTCGCTGATGATATCCGGGTCGGGCAGCTCATGCCGGCGGCAGTGCTCGCGCAGCGAGCGCACGATCTGGCGGGCATAGTCGCCGGGCGTGTAATTCATGGAGCACCAGGAACGCGAGCGGGTACCTTCATAATCCACACCCAGGCCGCCGCCCACATCCACCACCTCCACGGGCACATCCAGCTGACGCAGTTCCTGGTAATAG
>CAZHGU010000332.1:0-2579 GCA_964532105.1 uncultured Alcanivorax sp.
ATAATTGACCACGTCCAGCAGCTGAAAACCGAACACCGCCTGGATCAGCAGGAAGGGAACGACCATCCAGCCCAGCCCGGCGATCAGCCCGGTCCACAGCGCCGCCGTTAACGCCCAGGCATTGAGGTTGTGATTGCTCCAGTGCCAAATGGAACGGCCCTGTCGTTCCAGCCGCTGCTTTTCCAGTTCCCAGGCCGAGATCAGGCTGCCGATGACCGTACGCGGCAGAAAGCGGTAGAAACTCTCGCCGTACCGCGACGACGCCGGATCCTCCGGCGTGGATACCCGCACATGATGACCGCGGTTGTGTTCCACATAGAAATGACCATAGGCCACCGGCGCCAGCGCCAGCTTGGCCAGCCAGCGCTCGTGCCGGGCACGCTTGTGGCCCAGCTCATGGCCGGTGTTGATGGCGATCCCCATGGATGTGCCCGTGGTGATGGCCAGGCCCAGATAACCCCACCAGGGCATGGGCCAGGTAACAGCCGCCCAGGCAGCGACCACGAAGGCCAGATACTGCACCGGCACCGCCAGATAAACCGCGAAACGGTAATACGGGTCACTCTCCAGCTGGGGCACGGCTTCCTCGGGCGGATTGTTGTCGTCCTCGCCCAGTACCCGGTCCAGCAGCGGAATCACGCCGAAGACGAACACCGGCCCCAGCCAGAGCCAGTACGCCTGGGCGGTGCCGTTGTACAGGCGCAGCGCCGCCAGCGGCAGGATCATGGTCAGCACGCCCAGCAACCACAGATAGCGGCGGCGATCCCGCCAGTGCGGAACGGATGCAGCGGTAGACATGGCCGGCTCCCGAACTTTCCTTATACTTACATTAACCAATGTAAGTATTGGTCCTGTCAAGAAACCTCGGTATGAGCGGTGTTTGCGGCGCTATTCCCGCAGCAGGTGTTCGAGATCCTCGGCCAGCTGCTCGACCGACATGTCATCCCGTACCATCAGCCGCACCTTGCCGGAACGATCAAAGAGATACACCGCCTGGCCGTGGGAGACCGTGTAATGGCCGTCCTCGTCGGGCTGGCCATGGCTGAAGGTGGTGCGATAGCGCTTGGTCAGTTTGCGCAGTTGCGGAATCTCGCCGGTAACCCCGGTAACCTGGTCGCCGAAGTAGTCCGTATATTCCTTCAGGTGTTCGGGCGTATCCCGTTCCGGATCCACGGAGACGAACAGCACTTCCACCTGATCGCGCTGCTCCTCCGGCAGCTGCTTTATGGCCTGGGCCAGCCGGGACAGGGTGGGCGGGCACACATCCGGACAATGGGTATAGCCGAAGAACAGGGCCACCACCTGATCCGCGAAGGCCTCCTCGGTAATGGGCTCGCCGTCCTCGCCGGTCAGCTCGAATTCCAGCGGCGGCATCAGGCCGCTGATATCCCGCCCGTTCCATTCCGGCTGCTGTTCGCAGCCGGCCAGAACCAGCAACAGAATGGGGCCGAGAAGGCGTGCAAACGGCTTAGTCATGATTACGGTCTCCGTTGCCTTGCGGATCGGACGATGCCCCGGCCTCTGAATCGCGCAGGGCCATGCGCAACACCAGCAGGCTGGCCAGCACCGTCATCATGCCCGGCGGAATCCAGGTAAAGACGCCGCCGAGCACCTGATCGGTGTGCGGCGACATGGGCCAGGCCCGGCCACACACCGAGTACACATCATAGAGGTCCGCCGGGCCCAGCGTAATCCAGGCTCCGAGAACAATCTGGGGAAAGGCGGTGGCCCAGAGCATGGCGAAGCGCACCCCGTGGCCCGGCATGTGCCGGGTTTGCTTCGGGGGCCGGGGATCGAGAATCAGCAACCAGAACAGCACCCCATCCAGGAACATGCTCCAGTTCATGAGCATGTAGCGGTTATGGCTGAGCATGGCCTCGAAATGGATGTCCGGAATCAGCCAGAAGAACACCAGGCCCACGAACAGCAGCGCCGCCACCACCGGCTGCTGCAGGATCAACGCCAGGGGACGCAGCACGCGTATCAGCGGATGCTCCGGCGTGAAGCGTTGCGGGGCACCGGCGCGAAAGGCCGGCAGGGGATTGGCCAGCGCGATCAGGAAAGCGCCCACATGATGCAGCACCAGATGCTGGATTCGGTGCATGAAGAACATGTACTGGCTGAAATAATCAAAACGGGTGTGCAGCACCACATAGCACAGCAGCAGCCCCAGCCAGAAACTCAGCTGTTGCCATACGGACGGCGCCCGCCCGTCCACGCGCAAACGCCGCACACCGCGCATATACCACAGCGCCACCAGCACGAAAAATGCCACCGTCCCGGGCGAGAAGGTATAGGGCAGCAGCCATTCCAGCAGGGTGTTCACGGCGGTCGGGCCTCGGGAAATTCGGCGGCTGGCAGGCTGTTGAAAAACCCGTTGCGTACTCAGGCTTTCAGGCTGGTTCGCAATCGAGGCGCCCTTTTGAAGGCGGGGCTCGGTCCCGTCGAAAAAGGGCAACGATGAGTGCGGGCCAGCCTGAAAGCCCCGCAGGGCGCGGCCTGAAGCGCCCATCTGCTGCACTTGGTCGCTCGGAAAGGGAACCACCCTGTCCGTCGCAACCAAGCACACCAGCTGCACG
>CAZHGU010000333.1:0-2578 GCA_964532105.1 uncultured Alcanivorax sp.
CCAGAGCGTATTGTCCATGGTGGCGTAACGGATGGCGCGGATATCGATAGCGCGCTGCTCCGCCAGCCGCCGCATTTCCGTCAATACGGCGCCATGGTCCACCCGGGCCGGATGATCCACGGCCGCGTGGATGCTGTCCCGGATCAGGGCATTGAACTGCTCCCGCGGAATGCCCTTGAAATTCATGCGGTCGAGATCGGCCAGAAAGGCGTCGGCCAGTTCTTCCACATTGTTGATTCGTTCCTGCTCGTAGAGCTCTTGTAGCACCTCGTTGACGACGGCGTCATAGTCATCCAGCGCGTCATTTTCGCGCGCGGCCTTTTCGAGTGCCACCAGCCCCTCGCCCAGACTGTCCATGTCGCTGAATTCCAGTTTGGGCACGGTGTTCATGAGCTTGAGCGCGGTGCGGGGCAGGCCGGTGCTGGACAGTCCGAACCGGGGCATGGCACCGGGGTAGCGTTCACCATCGCGTTCGCTGTCGCGATTGTCCTCGTAGATCATGCGCATTTCCATGCCCTCGAGAAAGGCATCGAAAAGCCCGTTGCGCTCCACCGGCAGGTGGTTGCTGAAGAACAGCTGCCAGCCCTTGTTGGAATCCATGAACAACCAGTCGCCGGGCAGCCGTTTTTCCCGCATGCGTTGCTCGAAATCACTCATTTCGCCATCCACATAGCCGGCCTTGCCTTCTTCGTGGACGGAATCGAAGGTGACCTCCCTTCCAGGTTGTGAAAATCCATGGTGAACTCGATGCGCGGCTCGCGCAGGAACATCATGAACAGCTTGAGCGTGCGCACACTGTCAATGGCGAAGCGGCTGGGCACGCGCACGGCCTGTTCATAGAAATGAACATTGAACTGCCGGCTGAAAAAGGTGGGCAGATACAGATACCAGATGCGGGTTTTCATCAGCATGTTCACCCGCACCGGCCCGTCCTTGATGGCCACGGGTTGGACGCGGATATTGTCCTCGGTATCCAGCCCCACGCGCAGGTTTTTGTTCAGCAGTCCGGTGCTGATCTCCACGCGCGCATCATCAAAGACATTCTCCCCGTGGTAGGGGCCGATGCGCGATGCGGCATGCTCCACATCGATAAAGTTCTTCGGATTGTATTCCATTTCCATGACGGTGGACTCGATCCGGACCTGCTCGAGATGCGCGCCCACATAATCGGCGTCCGAGCGCCCGGGGTTGCCCCGCACGAGATAGGCGTAGCGCGGGCGGTTGCGCGGTGAATCCAGCCGGATCTCGCGCAGGATTCGGCCCTCGATATCACCGTGCTCGGCCGGGTCATAGCTTTCACGGTCGCCGTCGCGGAACATGAAGACCAGTTCGTCGAAGTCATCGAAGACGCCGATTTCGCCCTCGGGCTCGGCGTCGTTGTGCCCTTCGATCCAGACCAGTCCGGTCTTGTCGTATTCATCGATCTGGAAGGGTACGGGCGCCAGCTTGCCGCCGCGCACGGCCATGACGGAGAGCTCGTCCTGGGGAATGCCGTGGTCGTCGGGGAAGCGGTAACCGCGAAGATTCACCGGATACAGATAGGTAAAATGCGTGGTATCCAGCGACGTGATCACCCGGTGGAGCTGTTCGCTGGAAATCTTGCGCATGGTGTCCCGGCGTTCGGCCAGTGCGCCCGGATTGTCGCGGTAGGCCGAAATGAAGCGCTCGACGGCTTCGTCGGACAACGAACCTTCCCATTGTTCCCGGGCGGTCGCCGGCCCCGTGGCGATCAGCAGGGTCAGTGCAACTAGGAGGACCGGTGACACGCGCATTTGTTATGCTCCGTTTTCCGAATTCAGGGCCGAGACGATGCCGGACCAGACCTCGAGCTTAGCACTGGCCGCACTGTCCGCCCACCTGGGCGGACTGGTGCCGCGCGCGGAACTGGCCTGCGAGCCTCTGCCCCGGGTGCCCGAGCTCCGTCTGTGGCTGTTCCGCGATCTTCATCCGGACGAGCCCCTGGATGACGCCACCGTGAACATCCTCATGGAGGCGCCGCCCTACTGGAGCCTGTGCTGGGCCTCGGGCCAGGTGCTGGCGCGCTGGTTGCTGGACCATCCCGAGCTTGTGCGCAACCGTGTGGTGCTGGATTTCGGCGCCGGCTCCGGCGTGGTGGCCGTGGCCGCCGCCCGGGCGGGTGCGGCCCGGGTCTTCGCCTGTGACGACGACGCCTGGTCCCGGCGGGCCTGCGAACTCAATGCCGCCGAGAATGGCGTAACCGTGGAAGCTCTGGCGAGCCTGGACGAAGCACCCGTGGCGCCGGATCTGATCGTGGCCGCCGACATTCTCTACGACCGGGAGAATCTGCCCCTGCTGGATGAACTCGCTGCCCGTTCGGCCGTGTTGCTGGCGGACTCGCGCATTCCGGATCTGGACCCGGACGGCTATACCCGCTTCGCCAGCGCCGAGGCCACCACCTGGCCGGATCCGGGCGAGGATATGCAGTTCAACCATGTGCGTCTGTACAGCGCGGGCCTGGCAGCCTGCTAGATGAACCTGAAGCGGGTGCTTCCGGTCCAAAAACATCGTAATCGCTGGTGAAGGAGTTGCTATGAATACCTGGCTGCATCGGCTGTCC
>CAZHGU010000334.1:0-2578 GCA_964532105.1 uncultured Alcanivorax sp.
CGCCGTACCAGGTGGGCAGGGTATGCTCACCGACACGCTCCACGGTTTTCTCGTGAACCATGCGGTACTGGATCAGATCGGCAATGGTGCCGATCTTGAGATCATGTTCCTGCGCGAAGGCCTCCAGATCCGGACGGCGCGCCATGGTGCCGTCCTCGTTCATGATCTCGACGATCACGGAGGTGGGCTCCAGCCCGGCCAGGCGCGGCAGATCACAGCCCGCCTCGGTGTGACCCGCCCGGTGCAGCACACCGCCCGGCTGGGCCATGAGCGGAAACACATGCCCCGGCTGGACGATATCCCGGGCGCGCGCCTCGGGCGAAACGGCCGTACGTACGGTATGGGCGCGGTCGGCGGCGGAAATCCCCGTGGTCACGCCTTCCGCCGCCTCGATGGAGACGGTGAAGTTGGTACCCAGATCCGTGCCATTGCGGCCCACCATGAGCGGCAGCTCCAGCTGCCGGCAACGGTCCTCGGTCAGGGTCAGACAGATCAGTCCCCGGGCGAAGCGGGCCATGAAGTTGATGTCCTCGGGCGTGACATGGACCGCGGGCATGACCAGATCACCCTCGTTCTCGCGGTCCTCGTCGTCCATGAGGATCACCATCCGACCCTGGCGTATGTCCTCCAGCAGTTCCTCAACGGTGTTGAGTTCCATGATCAGCCGTCCTTCAAAAATCCGTGCTCGGCCAGAAAGGCCATGCTGATGCTCTCGCCGGCATCGGGTTGCGCCGCCTTGTCGCCCAGCAGCAGGCGCTCCAGGTAGCGCGCTATGATATCAACTTCCAGGTTCACGCGCGTGCCCGTTTGCCAGTCCGCCATGTTGGTGACCTCGCGGGTATGGGGCACGATATTGAGCGCAAAGCGCGTGCCCGTGACCTCGTTGACCGTCAGGCTGATGCCGTCAACGGTGATCGATCCCTTGCGCGCGATATAGCGGGCCAGTTCGTCCGGCGCCTTCACTTCCACATGCCAGGAGCGTGCCTCGGGCCGGAGTTCGGTCACTTCCCCTACCCCGTCCACATGGCCCGAAACCAGATGGCCGCCCAGCCGGCTGGCCGGCGTGAGCGCCTTTTCCAGATTCACGGTCGCGCCCGGCCGGAGATCGCCCAGGGTGGTGTGTTCCAGGGTTTCCACGGACACATCGGCACAGAAACCGTCCGCTCGGATTTCGGTGGCCGTCAGGCAGGCGCCGTTCACCGCGATGGAATCACCGATCTGTACGTCGGACAGATCCAGATCGCCGGTGTGCAGCACCAGCCGATAGTCGCCTTCCGCGCCCGGGGTCATGGACGTCAGGGTGCCCGTGGTTTCGATAATGCCGGTGAACATGGGCCTATTCTCTCAGTCCGTGGGCGCTAACGTCAGGCGCAGATCGCCGCCCAGATGGCGTAGATCCTGCAGTTGCAGCCGGATCTGCTCGCTCATGTGCTCGATCTCCGGCAGGGCCAGCAGGGGCCGAGCACCGGAGCCGAGCATGGTCGGCGCCATATAGAGCAGGAGTTCATCCACCAGGGCGTTACGCATCAGGTCGCCGGCCAGTTCGGCGCCGCACTCGAAGAGCACTTCATTGCATTCGCGCCGACCCAGTTCCTCCAGTACGGCCGGCAGCGACAAACGGCCATTGTCCTCCGCCAGCGTCATGACTTCCGCGCCCGCCGCTTCCAGAACCGCGCGCCGCTGTTCGTCCGCCGCCTCGGTGCACAGCAGCAGCACCGGACCGGCGGCCGTGATCAGCGGCGTGTCTTCGGGCGTGGCCAGGGTGCGATCCAGCACCACCCGCAGGGGCCGGCGCACTTCGCCTTCCGGATAATCCGGGTACTGCCATTGTTCCGGGCGCACGGTGAGCGAGGGCCGGTCCGCGACGGCCGTGCCCCGGCCGGTGACCACGGCGGACGAGCGCGCGCGCAGGCGCTGCACATCCTCGCGCGCCGCCGCGCCCGTGATCCATTGCGACTCGCCCGAGGCCATGGCCGTGCGCCCGTCCAGGCTGGCCGCCAGCTTCAGGCGCACCAAGGGACGGCCGGTTTCCATGCGCCGGATAAAGCCCGGATTCAGCGCGCGCGCCTCGTCTTCCAGCAGACCGCTGTCCACTTCGATTCCGGCCTGCCGCAATCGCTGTGCGCCGCCGGTACCCGCCGGGTTGGGGTCTTCCATGGCCATGACCACCCGGGCCACGCCGGCTTCGATCAGGGCATCGGCGCAGGGGCCGGTACGGCCGGTATGAGCACAGGGTTCGAGGGTGACATAGGCGGTGGCGCCGCGGGCGGCTTCGCCGGCGGCGGTCAGGGCATGGCGCTCGGCATGGAGCTCGCCCGGGCGTTCATGCCAGCCCTCGCCCGCCAGTTCACCGTCGCGGACCAGCACGCAACCCACACAGGGATTGGGGGCGGTGGTATAGAGGCCTTTCCGGGCGAGCTGGAGCGCGCGCGCCATCCAGCGCCGGTCGTCGAGGGAGAAACTCATTTGTGGCCGGCTTTCTCCAGGCGCTCCACTTCGGCGCGGAAATCCGAGATATCCTGAAAACTGCGATACACGGAGGCGAAGCGCACGTGGGCCACGTCGTCGAGTTCGCGCA
>CAZHGU010000335.1:0-2577 GCA_964532105.1 uncultured Alcanivorax sp.
CGGGGCGCGTCCCGGCTTGCCGCCCGAAGAGGGCGGCCACATAGCCAAATGTGTTGTCTGCGGTCCATTAAAGACTCCCGGACTGAGGCAAGGATGTCCTTAATGCCTTTTGGCCCGCACCACCGTCTCGGTACCGGAAAGCCGGTCGTGCAGGGTCTGCCAGGGGGGCACCAGGGCGAGCAGCCAGCCGCCGCCCAGCAATAGCCAGCTCAGCGTTGCCGCGAGAAACCGCTGCAGGGTCTGCACCACCGTCAGGGGCTGGCCGTGGCGCGCGCGTACTTCCAGTCGCCAGGCGCGCATGCCCAGCGTCTGGCCGCCGTGCAGCCAGAACCAGGCATAGAAGAACCAGGTCTCGAACACCAGCAGGGGAAACAGCAGGCCCCGCAGCCAGGGTTGGGCCGGCGTGGTGACGCCATTGACCTCGGCCATGGGCAGGCCGGTGTACGGATAGACCAGCACGAAGACGCCGGCGGTGACGAACCAGAGCGCGGCCAGCAGGAAGCCGTCGTAGACCAGTGCCGGCAGGCGCCGGAGCAGGCTCGCGGAAGGCCAATCGGAAGAGTTCATTGCGTGATCGCTCATGGGCGGGTCCGGTTGTCCGTCAGCGCCGAAATAGTACCCGCCGGACCGGCCGGGCATCCAGCGCGCTTACTGCGCGCTGGCCACCAGCCGGGAGCCGTGGCGTTCCGACGCCTCGGCCCAGACCAACTGATCATAATAGCGCTGCACGTGTTTCACGTAGAGCACGGACTGGGCGCCGCTGCGCGCATAGCCGTGCCGGGTATAGCGGTAATAGTCCGGCTTCTTGAGCAGCGGCAGGCGCTCGCGCACATCCGCCCAGCGGTTGGGATCGTCGCCCTGGTATTCGGTGATCTTGCGCGCGTCTTCCACATGACCCAGGCCCACATTGTAGGCGGCCACGGCCATCCAGGTGCGATCCGGTTCGCGAATGCGCTCCGGGAGTCGATCCAGCAGTTGACGCAGATAGGCGGCACCGGCACGAATGCTCTGTTCGGGATCGGTTCGGTCGGAAATCCCCATGCGCCGTGCGGTGTTTTGCGTGAGCATCATGACACCGCGTACACCAGTGGGCGAGACCGCGTTCTTTTGCCACAGCGATTCCTGATAGCCCATGGCCGCGATCAGGCGCCAGTCCAGATCATGCTTTTGCGCCGCTTCGCGGAAGACGTCCGCATAGCGGGGCAGACGGTCGTAGAGATGATCGATAAAGGAACGCGCGGCATAAAGATTGAACTGGTCCGCGTGGCCGTAGAATCGGTCCCGCAACTGCGCGATATAGCCCTGGGCCTTGCGCCGGGTAATGAAGCGCTGGGCCGCGCGGTACAGACTGTTGTCTTCCGCGCCGGAACCGAAGGCCCAGGCCAGTGGCCGCGGCTCGCCCAGCTCGAAGGCGCCCGCCAGCTCCGGAAACAGCGCCCGGTTCATCTTGAAGGCGTTGGAATCCACCACGGTGTAGTCGAACTTGTCCTGATCCACCAGCGTCATCAGCTTTTCGGCGCTGGCGCCGCGCACTTCGGTGAGGTCAAACCCGTGTTCGTTTTCCAGCGGCCGCAGCCGTTCCGCGTGACTGCTCTCGGCCAGCACCGCCACGTCCTTGCCCTGAAGATCGCCGGGCGATTCCGGACGGGGCTCACCCATGCGATAGACGAGCTTCTCGCGGATGTGCTGATAGGGGGTGGAAAAGGTGACCCGCTCACGCCGGGCCTCGGTGACCGTGAGGCCGGCGGCGGCGAGATCCGCTTCACCGGAGCGCACCGCCTCCAGCACGCCGCCGATACTCTCGCGGGTGATGACGCGCAGCTCCACGCCCAGATCCCGGGCGAATTCCTCGGCCAGCTCGTATTCGAAACCGGTGGGCCCGTGCTGGTTGCGGTAATAGGTCGTGGGGGCATGCCGGGTGACCACCACCAGCTCGCCGCGCTCGCGCACCAGCTCCATGCCCGAGGGGCGGGGCTTGAACGCCAGCGCCAGCGAGGCCAGGGCCAGCAGGGCCGCGACCAGGGCGACAGGGCGCAGGATCTGTGTGCTCATCCGCGTCATAACCGGCTCGTGTCCTTCTGTCGTGTTCGACAGGCCGGGACTGCTGACTCCGGCCGGGTGCGTAATTCGATGCCTGAAAAATTGATTCCGTGACAGGCATCACGAATTCGGCGTGGACTCTATCACTCTTTTTTCGGCCCAAGCGGAAGATTGTGTTGGACAATGTGTCAGGCAAGGAGGGCTGTAACAAAAATCGGATGTCCTTCTGATAGCCGTCTCCGCAAGCCGTGCGATGACGCTTCCTTCGGGTGCCCGCGTCTTCCGAAATCCCGTATCATGGCGCCTCTCTCGGTCCCTTGATGAAACGGAAGGCGCGCCATGCTGATACTGCCCGGGAATGCCGCCCTGTCGCTGTTCCGCAAGGAAAAACTGCTGCGCGAACTCACGGGCGTGGATGATCTCAGCGCCCGCTATGTGCATTTCGTGGATCTGAGCGGCGAGCTCGGCGACGAAGAGCGCCGGGTGCTGGAGCGCCTGCTGGAGTATGGCCCGGCGGACACGGATGAAGCGGTCGAG
>CAZHGU010000336.1:0-2577 GCA_964532105.1 uncultured Alcanivorax sp.
TTCGTACTGAAAAACGGGCCTTCCGGGCCCGTTTCCTGTTTCCTCCGCGGCTGGTCGGATTCCTCACTCTCCCACCAGACCATGCATACCCGGAAAATCATGATGACGCCGGGATGTACTGCATAGCGCACAACACAACCGTGCCCTGAAACAACTCGCCTGCACCTTTTGGTTTAACCAGTCCCGACCACCGCCAAGGTCTTGATTTCGCTCCACCGCCGGACGCATCCTTGAATCAGGTTGGTACCGGAGACTTTTCCCCTTTTAAACCATAAAACTGTGATATTAATCACAGAATCAGGCAGCACAGAATCATTTCCTCGTACTAATCTAAAAACAAGAACTAAGGAATAGTTATGAGTTTTGCTTATGGATATCCTCAGGCCGCTACGCGCTATCTTTGGTCCCCGCCGGACGCCTGGCGGCGCCACTCCGGGACGGGCCCACCCGGTCATGTTCGCCGGTTCCGGCAGTATCCTGGTTCTGCTGGTCCTGGCGCTGGCGGTCACATTCGCCGTACTGGAAGTGAAATCCGGGCTGCGCGCCTATGTCACCGGTGAAAGCCTCTGGTCCAAGGGACAGCAGAACGCCGTCTACTATCTCGACCGCTATGCCGAGCGGGGCAATCCTGAAGACCTGCGCCGGGCCCGGGAAGCATTGGCTGTGCCGCTGGGCGACCGCCGGGCGCGCAGGGCGCTGGAGCGCTCGCCACCCGATACGGAGCAGGCGCGCGAGGGCTTTCTGCGCGGCGACAACCACCCCCGGGACATTGCCCGCCTGATCTGGCTGTACCGGCATTTCTCCGACGTGTCGCATTTTCGCGAGGCCGTGTCCCTGTGGCGCGAGGGCGATGAGTACATTCTCGAGCTGAGAAATCTGGCGAACCGCCTGGAAGCGGGCGTGGATTCACCGGAACAGTTGCAGTCCATCCGTTCGGAAATCGACCGCATCCAGAGGGAACTTCAGCCGCTGGAGGAGCAGTTCTCGCACACCCTCGGCGAGGCAGACCGCTGGCTCAATACGATTCTCTTCACACTGGTGGGACTGGTGCTGGGGCTGGCGGCAGTGGTCGCCATGCTCCTGTTCTGGTGGACGGCACGGCGGCTCACCCTGTCCGAACGGGAGCTGCGAGCGACGCTGGAAAACGCCGGCGTCGGCATGGCACTGGTGTGTGGCGCGGGGATCCTGCGTTCAGTCAATAATCGGCTGGGCCGCATCCTCCACCAGCCCCCTGAACGCCTCCTGGGCGCGAGCCTGGAACAGCTCTCGGCGGGCGCGGACGAACCGCTCACCGTCAAGGTCCTGAACGACGCGCTGGGAGACGGCAGCGAAGCCGCGCAATTCGAGCGGCTCTGGACCAGCAGTGATGGCGAAGCGGTCTGGCTGCGGCTCACCTTCAGTATTGTCTCCACCCGCCATCATCGTCCCTGGTACTACATCATGGTGGTCGAGGACATTTCCGAAGAGCATTCCCGGGTGGAACGCCTGTCCTGGGAGGCTACTCACGATCCGCTCACCGGCCTGATCAACCGTCGGGAGTTCGAGCAGCGACTCCACCACGCCGCCGAGGGTGTAAACCGGGACGGCGCCCACCATGTGCTCTGCTTTATCGACCTTGATTACTTCAAGGACATCAACGACACCTGCGGGCATCCGGTGGGCGATACCGTGCTGACCCAGCTGTGCGGGGTCATGCGCTCGCACCTGCGCGAGGGCGACGCACTTGCGCGCCTGGGCGGCGACGAATGCGCCGCGATCTTTCACCACTGCCCCATGGACAAGGCCCGGGAGCTGGGCGAGACCCTGCGTCGGGCCGTGGAAGACTTCAGCTTTCAATGGCAGGGCGAGCCCGTACGCATCACCGCCAGCGTGGGCCTGGTGGAACTCGCCGGCACGCCCCCGCCGGGCGAAACCCTGCTGGAAGCCGCCGACCGCGCCTGTTACAACGCCAAGGAAAGCGGACGCAACCGGGTCTATCAGATTTCCTTCTTCCGTGATTCCGGTGAACAGGAGCAACACCGGAACGCAGGACCGGGAAGCTGAAACCTTCCCGGAACCGTGCGCGTGCTGTTCCGCCTGGTTAACCGCTATTGCGTCAGAGCTTCTTGAGCACTCTGATCAGCGATAACAACACAACAGCGCCAATAGTCGCCATGATGATCGAGCCCAATAGCCCACTCGCCGTTATACCGATATAACCGAACAAAAAACCGCCCGATACAGCCCCCACAATGCCCACAACAATATTGCCGAGGACGCCAAACCCGCTTCCCTTCACGATCTTGCCGGCAAGCCAGCCAACTACTGCGCCAATAGCCAGAAATATGATCAGGTCAATAATATCCATGTTGCCTCCAGTATGAGTCCATCACGAAGAGCTCCAGTACAACACAGCCACAGCTAACGGCAAAAGTAATCAGCGCTGAAAACGAGCGATTCAACTCCCGGTGAGATTTGCGGATCATGTCACCACAGAGACACAGAGAATCTGACTTCCGGTTGCAGGATTTCCTTTCCATTCTGCCTCTGTGGTTATTCCCGACCATGGAAGGTACAAACAAAAACGCCACCCGGGGG
>CAZHGU010000337.1:0-2574 GCA_964532105.1 uncultured Alcanivorax sp.
CCGTTACCGGCGGGCACAAAAACGCAACCGGACATAGTCGGCCACCCAACCCTCATCGACAGCATCAAATGTGGGCCGTAGCCGTCTTTCGGTTTCGTCGAGGAAGACTGTGCGCTGCTGGTCGTCCAGATGGGCAACAACTGACGAGGCAAAGATCTCCATCCAGGCACGCACACCGGCTTCAATGGGTGTCGGCCGCTCGAAGAGCTCGATCGCCTCCACCCGGAAACCCGCCTCTTCCAGAATCCGGCGGTATTCCTCCGACTGCGGGAAATACCAGGGATGCTCGAAAGTCCCGAATTCCGGATGATCCGCGAACACCGAGGCCATGGCATCGAGCAAAGAGGCGATATTGCCCGCACCGCCCATTTCAGCGACGAAACGTCCGCCCGGACGCAAGGCCCGATACACACCCCGCACGACCCTGTTTGCATCGGGCATCCAGTGCAGGGCGGCATTGCTGAATACGGCGTCAAATTCACCCTCAAAGTCCATACGTTCGCCGGCCATGACGCGGGCGTCCAGACCCCGCTCGTGCGCCGCGCGCACCATGGCTTCGCTGCCATCAACACCAATCACCGCCGCACCGCGTGCAGCAATCGACTCGGCAAGCGCCCCTTCGCCGCAGCCCAGGTCCAGAATCGACTCGCCCGGTTGCGGACTCAGCCACTCAATCAGGTTCGCCCCCTTCTGCGATACAAACCCGGCCTCGCGCGCATAGCGACTCGCATCCCAATCCATTTGCATGATCGTTCCCTCAAGGTTTATTTCTGCATGGTGGTTTCAACTTCCGAGGTGCCCGCATCCACATATTCGCCCGCCCCGCAACCATCGTTGCAATCACAGCCCGCGCGAATCGCCCGGTTTTCCGGTTGCAGGGTGGTGTGCGTGATGGCGAAGCGCTCGTTCAGCAGAGCGCGCATTTCGGGCAGGATGGTTTCCCAGTCGCTCATGCGTTCCAGTTCGATGTGCGCCGCCAGTGCATGACTGTTCGAGGCCAGACTCCAGATATGCATGTCGTGCACCGCCGATACACCCGGCACGTCCGTAAGCGCATTGCCCACCTCGTGGACATCGATCTCCGCCGGCACGCCTTCCATGAGTACGCGGGTCACTTCCTTCATCAGCCGCAGGGCCGACACCAGGATCAGCAGACAGATGAAGAGGGAGAGCACCGGATCGATCAGCATGGGCCCGCCGAGCAGAATGACCGCGCCCGTGGCGACCGCCGCTACGGAACCGAGCAGATCCCCCATCACATGCAACAGGGCACCGCGCACATTCATGGTTCGCTCGCCGCGCATCAGTACCCGGGCGACGATGATATTCACCAGCAAACCCAGCCCGCCGATGATGATGACCACATGACCGGCCACCTCGGGCGTGGCCATCATCCGCTGCACCGCTTCATAGGCGATATAGACGATCACGCCCAGCATGAAGAGCACATTGAAGAGCGCGCCCAGCACCTCGGCGCGCTGCAGGCCGAAGGAATGCCGCCGCGACGCCGGCGCCTTCGCCAGCCAGGCCGCGAAGGCACCTACGCCCAGCGACAGCGAATCGGTGAGCATATGGCCGGCGTCCGAGAGCAGCGCCAGCGAATCCGCCATGAGGCCGCCCACCACTTCCACGGCGGCAAAGCCGGTGGTGAACACCAGCGCAAACAGCAGCGTCCGGGTGCTGCCGGGACGGTGATGATGGTGGTCATGTTCGTTCAAGGCGCGCCTCCCGCTGCTTCATCGGCTTCCTCGCCCACATGCTCGACCATGTCGTGGAGCATGCGCCGCACATGCTCGTCCGCGGCCCGGTAGAACACCTGCCGGCCCCGCTTTTCCCCGCGCACCAGCCGCGCGGCGCGCAACAGCCGTAAGTGATGGCTTACCAGCGACGGCGAGATGCCCACCCGCTCGGAAAGCTCGTGCACGCTGACCGGCTCGTCCAGACAGGCATGCACCAGCCGCAGCCGGTTTTCCTCGCCCAGCAGGTGGAAGACCTCCGCCAGTTCCTCGAATTGCTGCATGCGTCCGGACCCGCCAATATATGAATATTTGTACATATATTTGGCAAAAGCAGGCCGGATGTCAAGGCCTTCTTCGGAAGGGGCGGAGGAACCACAGAACAAGCGGACCCGGTACGAGGACAAGGGCGTGGGTCTCGTCCGGGTTGGGCGGACAGGGGCGGACGGATTAATGACAAACTCAGCGTATTGTCACCACCGGGTTAACACCACAGAGAGCACAGAGGAACAACGAGAGTGTGTATTGAAGTGCTCTTTTGCTCTTTCTCTGTGCTCTCTGTGTCCTCTGTGGTAGATAAGGCCTTTCCGGTTTGTGCCCGCCGTCAGCGATTGCCCCAGATCCGGGCCACGGCGCTATCGCTGCCCAGAAAACCCACGACCCAGGAGACGAGCCCGACGCCGCCAAACACCACAACCGCCGCCAGGCCGCCCGGTTCGCCGGCCCCGAGCGCGATATAACCCGAAATACCGGCCAGCACCAGGAACAGAAATCCCATGCCGAGCAAGGCCTTGCGGTGCGAGGGCCGGTAATCGGCGCTGTTATCGCCTTTCTCGAA
>CAZHGU010000338.1:0-2568 GCA_964532105.1 uncultured Alcanivorax sp.
GCGAACCAGCCTGAAAGCCTGAGTACGCAACGGGTTTTTCAACAGCCTGCTAGTCCGCGCAGACGGGCATCTGGCGGGCCCGCGGGGGCGCTGCTACCATGGCCTCAGCCGTCAGCGGAGCACCCATGAGTCTGGTTCTCGGGGTCGTCATGGACCCCATCGAGCACATCAAACCCTGGAAGGACACCACCCTGGCCCTGCTGCTCGAGGCCCGGCGCCGCGGCTGGACTCTGCTCTACATGGAGCCCGGCGACCTCTTCCTGCGCGACGGCCGGGTGCGGGCCATGGCCCGTCCCCTGCGGGTGTTCGACAGCAATGAGACCTGGTTCGAGCGCGACGAGGCCCGCGAACACGACCCGGCGGAGATGGACATCATCCTGATGCGCCAGGACCCGCCCTTCAATCAGGAATACCTCTACACCACCTATCTGCTGGAAAAGGTGGAGCGCACGGGGGTGCTGGTGAGCAACCGCCCGGCCAGCGTGCGCGACAGCAACGAAAAACTCTTCGCCACGGATTTTCCCCAGTGCTGCGCGCCCACCCTGGTGAGCGCGCGCAAGGATCAGTTGCGCGCCTTCGCCCGCGAGCAGGGCGACACCGTCATGAAGCCGCTGGACGAGATGGGCGGCAACAACATCTTCCGGGTGGAAACGGACAGCCCCAATATCAGCGTCATCATCGATCTGCTCACCCATCAGGGGCGCACGCCCATCATGGCGCAGCGTTACATCCCGGAGATCAGCGCCGGCGACAAGCGCATCCTGATGATCGGCGGCCGGCCCGTGGACCGGGCCCTGGCGCGGATTCCGGGGCAGGGCGAGTTCCGGGGCAATCTGGCCGCGGGCGGCTCCGGCGAGGGCCGCGAACTGGCCGACCGGGACCGCTGGATCTGCGAGCAGGTGGGCCCGACGCTGGAACGCGCCGGGCTGCACTTTGTCGGACTGGACGTGATCGGCGACTACCTGACCGAAATCAATGTCACCAGCCCCACCTGTCTGCGCGAGCTGGACCAGCTCTATGAGCGCAACATCGCCGGCGAGCTGATGGACTATCTGCTGGATCTGCGCCGGGGTGCGGGCACGGCGTACGGAACCTGAATGGCCGAGCAGCGCGCGCCCGTCACCCCCGCCGACCGCCTGAGTTTCACGCTCTTTCTGGCCGTGGCCCTGCACGCCACCCTGATTCTGGGGCTGGGCTTCGCCCCCCAGCCGCCGGCCGAGCCCGCGCGCTCCATGGATGTGACCATCACCCACCATCAAAGCGACGAAGCGCCGGAGGAGGCGGATTTCATCGCCCAGGCGGACCAGAAAGGCTCCGGCGATCAGGATGAGAAGAAGGAACTGACCACCACGGAACAGGCCGAGTTCTCGGACCAGCAGGTGCAGCGCGTGCAGACACAGCCGCAGGCGCTGCAGCGTCCGGAAGAGCGCAACCCGCAACCCATGGTGGTCACCACCAGTGCCGTGTCGCCGCAACAACGCGAGGTGGAGGAAGAACGCGAGGAGCGCCCGCCCCGCCCGGAAGAAACCGCCGAGCGCGAATCCCTGCAGAAGCTCAGCCGGGATATCTCCAGCCTCCAGGCACGGCTGGATGACCAGAAGCAGGCCTATGCCCAGCGTCCACGCGTGCGCCGCGTCACCTCGGTATCGGCCAAGGCCAGCTATGAAGCACAGTACATCGACCGTTTCCGCCGCGAAGTGGAAACCGCGGGCACCCGCAACTTTCCCGGCCGGGCCCTGGCCGAACAGGCCTTCGGCAATGTGCGGCTGATGGTGGCGCTGGAGGACGACGGTTCGGTGCGCGAGATCAAGGTATTGCGCTCGTCGGGCCACGACTTCCTGGACGAGGCAGCCATGCGCAGCGTGCGCATGGCCGCGCCCTTCGGCCGTTTCCCGGAGGAAATGCGCGGCGAGGTGGACCGGCTGGAGATCATCCGCACCTGGAAGTTCAACCCCCGGGAAGTCATGACCAGCGAATGACCATGCCCGCGCGCCGCTTGCGTGAACGAGGGCCACCCCGGATACTGACCCCCATGGAAAACCAGAGCCTGAAAAACCAGTTGCTGATCGCCATGCCCCAGATGCATGACCCCAATTTCGAGCAGACGATCACCTATATCGTCGAGCACTCGGATGAAGGGGCCATGGGGCTGACCCTGAACCGCCCGGTGGATCTGGAAATCGACGACATCCTCGAGGATCTGGATATCGAGCTGAAGGTGCCGCTGGGCCGCGAGCATCAGGTGGTCTCCGGCGGCCCCATCCAGCCGGAAGCGGGCTTCATCCTGCACACCCCCACGAAGCAGGCCTGGGAGTCCAGCGTGCCACTGCACGACGAGCTCTGGCTGACCACCTCCCGGGATATCCTGGAAGCGATCGCGGCGGGCACCGGGCCGGAGCGCTCGCTCACCGCGCTGGGCTATGCCGGCTGGGACGCCGGCCAGCTGGAACAGGAAATGGCGGACAACGCCTGGCTGTCCACGCCCGCGTCCCTGGAACTGGTCTTTCAGGTGCCCTTTTCCGACCGCTGGCAGGCTGCCGCCAACCAGCTGGGCGTGGATATGAGTCT
>CAZHGU010000339.1:0-2567 GCA_964532105.1 uncultured Alcanivorax sp.
GTGGAGAAAGAGTGAACGCGGTTGTGTAACCGGTGCGGGATGAAAAACCGGCCATCCCTGGCCGTGCAGAGGTGATGAAAACGAATCAGCCCGAGGCGTTGGAGCGCCGGCCTTCCAGTGCTTCGAGAATGCGGTCGCGGATGTCCTCGACGGAACCGGTACCGGGAATGCGCACATAGGTGGGCGCGGCCGGATCATTCTGCGCGGCCAGATCCTGGTAAAAGCCCACCAGCGGCTGGGTCTGTTCCTTGTACACCTGCAGACGCTGGCGCACGGTATCTTCCTGATCGTCCTCGCGCTGCACCAGGTCCTCGCCGGTCTCGTCGTCCTTGCCCGCTTCCTTCGGCGGCGCGTATTCCACGTGATAAACACGGCCGGAACCGGGATGCACACGCCGGCCGGAAAGCCGCTTCACCAGCTCTTCGTCCGGTACATCCAGCTCCACCACATAGTCGATGTCGATGCCTTCGTCCTTGAGCGCCTGGGCCTGGGGAATATTGCGGGGGAAGCCGTCCAGCAGAAAGCCGTTGGCGCAGTCATCCTGAGCAATGCGTTCCTTGACCAGCCCCAGAATGATGTCGTCGGAGACCAGCTGTCCGGCATCCATGACTTCCTTGGCCTGTTTGCCCAGCGGTGTACCCGCCTTCACGGCCGCACGCAGCATGTCACCCGTGGAAATCTGCGGGATATCGAAGTGCTCCATGATGAACTGCGCCTGGGTACCCTTGCCGGCACCGGGCGCGCCCAGCAGAATGACACGCATAAGGACTCCCCCTCGTTGAGTTCAGGCCTGAAAGCCCCGGAGCCGGGGCCGTGAGGGCGGCAACTGTACCCTTCACCCGCGCCGGGTACAAGAACCACGGCGCCGCCGGGCCATGCCCGGGTCCGGGCGACCGGTCCGGCTGGTACAAAAGACTTAGGCATGGAAGGAGCAAGGAGCAAGGAGCAAGGAGCAAGAACAGAATCGAGGAATAGCCACCTTGGTCAAGTTCCTGTACCGGACCTTTTCTTTCGTCTTGCGCCTTGTCCCTTGCGCCTTTTCCAGAAGCCCGGAACAGAATCGAGGCGCGCCGCGCCCCTTCCCCGCCTGCTAACGACTCAACTCAAGGCGCACATCCGGGTCTTCGCCATCCCCGTTCAGCGGTTGCGGCGCGGCGCGCAAGCCGGCGGAGCCCACATCGCCGCCCGAATCGGCGCTGTAGCGCGCGCCGGCGCGCAAATCGCCCGGGTCGTCCGGGCGCTGCTGCAGCCAGTCCTCGGCGCGCACACGGACGGTCACGGGGAAGCGCTCCACCGGCATCCGCCGGGCCGCCAGGGGCTTGCCCCCGCTTTCCCCGGCGCGCAGAAACACAAAGACCGTACCCCCCGGCTGGACACCGTCCGCGGCGCTTACCCGCACGACAATCTCGTCCCGCGCGGCCGGCTGCTGCTCACCGGCGCGCGCGGCCCGGGCCTGTTCCAGGCCCTTGCGCAACATGGAGCCGATTTCCCCTTCGCCGTGGCGTTGCAGCAGATTCTCGAAAGCGCGTTCGGCCAGCGCATGACGTTCCGACCGGCTGGCCGCCATGGCCAGCAAGGTCCAGGCACCGTCATGGTCCGGGTTCGCCTCCACAATGGACAGCAGAATCCGTTCGGCTTCCGGATTCAACTGCCCCTGGTTGGAAGCCACCAGACCCCGCGCCAGCAACAGCCGCATGGGCGTGCGCTGTTCACCGTCGGCCACGTCCACGCCCTTGCGGGCCGCCCGGACCGTCATGCGGGGCTGTTCCATCTGCTGATAGAGCAGCCCCAGCGCATACCAGCCGGACACGGACTCCGGCTGCCGCACCAGTTCACGCTGCAATACACGGGTGAGCGCGCCGGTGCGCGTGTCCTCGCCGGCCACCTCGCCGGGCGAACGCCCCTGAAGGATTTCCGTGGCCACGGGCTTGAGCCGCTGATAATCCCGGAGCCACTCGCCGGTATCTTCCTCGTAGCCCGCCAGCCAATAGAGCAGGCCGCCGATCACCACCATGACCGTCGCCAGAATCCAGGCCGGGCCGGCGGCCACGGTGGCGCCCTGACGCCGGCTTTCGCGGCGCCAGATCAGTGCCAGCAAAACGGTCATGAGCAGGCAGAACGCGACGGCCAGCGCAATCAGCATTATTCGTCCTCCCCGGTGGGCGCGCGCATGGCGCGGCGCATCTGGATCAGCACCAGAATCAGGCCCGCCAGAAAGACCAGCACGGGGCCGGCCCAGAGCAGCAGGGTTTTCGCCTTCAACGGCGGATTGAAATTCACGAACTCGCCGTAGCGGTCAACGAAATACGCAATGATTTCGTCGTTGCTGCGTCCTTCCTTGATCAGTTCGGCCGTCTTGTTGCGCATGTCCTGCGCAATGGGCGCATCGGAATCACCGATGCTCTGGTTCTGGCACTTGGGACAGCGCAACTGCTCGGTCAATTGCTGGAAACGCAGGCGCTGCTGCTCGTTTTCGAAATCATAAAGACCCTGGGCCGCCATGGCGGGCAGGGCCAGCATCAGCAACCACAGCCACCACCTGGCAGGCTTGAGGCCACGCTGAGTGC
>CAZHGU010000340.1:0-2561 GCA_964532105.1 uncultured Alcanivorax sp.
GCGGTGACCCGGCCCACGCCCTGAATGCATTCCACCGGCAGATCGCGTACGAATTCGTCCACCCGTTCCGGCGGAATCACGAAACGCCCGTCCGGCTTGCGCCAGTCGCTGGCCACCTTGGCCAGGAACTTGTTGGGCGCGACGCCGGCGGACACGGTCAGATTCAGTTCCCGGCGCACCTCGTCGCGAATGGCGTCGGCGATGCGGGTGGCGCTGTTGCCCAGCTGATCGGTTTCGGTGACATCCAGATAGGCCTCGTCCAGCGACAGTGGTTCGATGCGGTCCGTGTAGCGCTGGAAGACGGCATGAATCTCGCGGGAGATACGCCGGTACTTGTCGAAGTCCGGCCGCAGCATGACCAGTTCCGGACACAGGCGCAGCGCATGGGCCGACGCCATGGCGGAATGTACGCCATAGGCCCGGGCCTCGTAGTTGCAGGCGGCGATCACGCCCCGGCCTCGCGGGTCGCCGCCCACGGCCACGGGACGGCCGCGCAGGCTGGGGTCGTCGCGGGTTTCCACGGCGGCATAGAAGCAATCACAATCAATATGGATGATCTTGCGCGTCACCAGTCCTCGTCCAGGCAAGAGCGTACCTTGCCGTCGGTGATGTGATAGATTTCCTCACTACGGTGATGTTGGTGCAGCCGGGTCATACGAGTCTCGCGGTCGCGATCATGCGTCTCCATGGACTACCTCCGTCTCCCCGGGCGGGTCCGTGCGCGGGCCGGCCTCTGTACTCCGCCGGTTCCGGTGCAGGGTCAATGCCCAGTTTACATCAAGTGATCAAAGCGGGAGGAAAATGACAGCACTGCCACAGCAAGCCGAGGTCCTGGTGGTGGGCGCCGGGCCCACGGGGCTGGCGCTGGCCATCACCCTGAAGCGCCATGGTATTGACTGCGTGGTGGTGGATAAACTCGACGCGCCCCTGCCCTGGTCCCGCGCGCTGGGCCTCCATGCGCGCACCCTGGAAATCTTCCAGGCCCTGGATGTGCTGGAACCGGTGCTGGCGCGCAGCCTGGTCCAGCAGAAGGTTACGGTGCGCAACGAGCGCGGTCCCCTGGTGGAGCTGGATCTGGGCGGTCTGGATGCGCCCTTTCCCCGGGTGCTGTCCTGCCCCCAGTCCGAGGTGGAAGCCTGCCTGACTGACCGGTTGCGAGCGCTGGGCGGCAGCGTGGTCCGGGCCACGGAACTGCTGGATTTTCATCAGCATGACGACGGCGTACGGGCCCGGCTGCGTGACGGGGCCGGCGAACACGAACTGGATTGCCGCATGCTGGCGGGCTGTGACGGGGCCCATTCCCGAGTACGCGAGCAGCTGGGCCTGCGCTTTGACGGCGTGCGCCAGTCCGATCATTTCCTGCTGGCGGATCTGGATATTCACTGGGATCTGGATCCGTACTCGTCCCATGGATTCCTGCTGGCCCGGGGAGCGCTGATCGCGTTGCCCATGCCGCGCGGCTGGCGGCTCGTGATCAATCAGCGCGACACCGAGCTGCAGTCGGGCGAGGAACTTACCCTGGAGCCCTTCCGCGCCCGGCTGGAGCGCGCTTTCGGCGAGGTTCCTGAATTGAGCGAACCCTGGTGGTTGAGCCGCTTCTCCATTCACCGCCGGCTGGCGTCGCACTACCGGCGCAACATGGTCTTCATTGTCGGCGACGCCTGTCATGTGCAGAGCCCGCTGGGCGCGCAGGGCATGAACACCGGCATTGCCGACGCCTTCAATCTGGGCTGGAAGATGGCGCTCTATATCCAGGGCCATGGCGACGGCAGTCTGCTGGATACCTATGAGCGCGAGCGCCGCCCGGTGGCCCGGTCCATGCTGCACACCGTGGATTTTCTCTCCCGGGCATCCTTCGCCCGCAACCCGCTGTTGCGGCATCCGCGGGACTGGATGCTGAAATGGCTGGGCCGGCAGGCCTGGTTCCGGCGGCGTCTGGTGCGCCGGTTCAGCCAGCTGGACATAAATTACCGCACCGTGGCGTCCTCGCTGAACCTGCCGCCGGGTTTTCTCAAGGGCCCGGGGCCCTGTCCGGGCGACCGGGTGCCGGACGTCAAACTGGTCCATCCCGACGGCAGCTATTCCCAGCATCTGCAGGCACTGCTGCGCGATCCGCGTCATCATCTGCTGGTCTGGCTGCCGGATGACAGCGCCCACCGGGCGCGGGTCAGCGCCTATGCTCTGGCGGACCGGCTCTGGCTGGACTATGGCGAACGCGTGGCCCTGACCGTGATTACGCCCGCGCCCCTGGAACCGGAACTGGCGGATCTGCGCGAGTTCAATGTCTCCGTGCTGATCGACCGGGAGGGAGAATTCCGGCGGCGCTTCGGCCAGCAGAACAGCCTCTGGATGATGCGCCCGGACGGTCATCTGGCCTGGCGGGGCCGGCTGCGGGAAGGCGACCGTCTGGTTCAGGATCTGGAGCGGTTTTTCCGGCGGCTGTAGAGAAGCGGGATCAAGACCCACCAGAAGCTCGGCAACACCCCGATGGACTCCGCCCGTGTCCGGAGAGCCCCGCCGGCAAGAAGCAGTGGACCCCGAAGGGCGTCGAGGAGCGCGAC
>CAZHGU010000341.1:0-2552 GCA_964532105.1 uncultured Alcanivorax sp.
GCCAAGCCGCTCCAGGGCGGTCATATGCTGGGCAACCTGGTGGCCCTGGCCGACGGGGCCGTCTATGCCGCCATGGTCACCTATATGCGCTACGAGGGAAAAACCGAGACCGGCAACGACATTGCCTGGTCCATGCTGACCGGCGCCATTATTCTGTCCCCCTTTATATTTATCTTTGGTCCCGGCGATGTCACGGGCACCATTCATTACAAGGCCCTGGGCATGGATCTGCCGGTAATGCTCTGGGCCTTCTGTCTGGGCGTGGTGTCCACGGGCTTTGCCTATTTCGGCATCTCCATTGTGCTGAAAACGCTGAACGCCAATGTTTATTCCCTGGTCGACATCATTGTTTCGCCCGTTGTCGCGGCGACCCTGGGTTTTCTCGTATTCGGGGAAGTGCCCGCAACGAGCATGATCTATGGCGGTGCGCTTCTGCTGGGGGCTGGTTTCTGGCTGACGCGGGAAATGTCGCGCGAACCCACGAAAAAGGCGGTTCACCCCAGCCAGTGCGGACTATAGGGTTGTTAAACCGGATGCCACGCAGGCTCGTCCTTACCGGCCTGCGTGGTCCGGCATGGCTACGCTGGGCCCACCGCGTCGAACATGCTTCAGTGCTCTCCATGCTTCCGGCCTTCCCCCTCACCTTCGCTGAATACCCCACTACGGTACTGATGCCCGATGAAGAGCGTCTCGATCAGCAAGATCAAGACCATGACTGTCGCGGCCACGCCCAGAACCCCCGGATCCGAGAGCGCCTTGCGGTAACAGAAGGCGGCGAGCACCAGACCATCCAGCGCGATGGCCGTGAGCAGGATCATGCCGTTGGCATGCACCTGCTTGCGCAAATGGCGGAATATGCCCCAGTGAATGGCAATGTCCATGACCAGGTAGAAAATGATCCCCAGCGCGGCAATACGGGTGAGATCGAAAAAGGCGGTAATGATGATGCCCAGTACCACGGTGTAGACCAGGGTATGACGCTGGATGGTGCCGGGCATGCCGAAATGACTGTGCGGCACCAGACCCATGGTGGTGAGCATGGCCAGCATGCGCGAGACGGCAAAAATGCTGGCGATGATGCCGGACAGGGTGGCCACGATCGCCAGTATCACCGTGAACCAGAGTCCCAGGCCGCCCAAAGCCGGGCGAGCCGCCTCCGCCAGGGAATAGTCCTTGGTCTCGATAATCCGTTCCAGCGAGAGATTTCCCGCCACGGCCAGAGCGACCAGGAAATACACCACCACACAGATGGCAATCGAGATAATGATGGCGCGGCCGACATTACGGTGCGGGTCCACCAGCTCCGAGCCACTATTGGTGATGGTGGTAAAGCCCTTGAAAGCCAGAATGCCCAGTCCCGCCGCCGCCAGAAACCCATCCACCGAGGCGCCCCGGGTATTCAACGGAATACGTTCAATGGAAAAATCCGACAACCACAGGCCAGCCACCGCGAACACGGCAATGCCGACAATCTTGGTATAGGAAAGCACACTGGCCGCGCCGCTGATGATCCGGTTACCGCTCAGGTTGACGGCAAAAGCAAACAGCAACAGCCCCACGCCCAGCACCGGCACCCATAATTCATGGTCGCCCAGATCCGTCAGCTGCAAGGTGTAGCTGGCGAATGTCCGCGCCAGGAAACTCTCCGCGATCACCATGGAGAAATACATCAGCAGGGCGTGGAAGGCCGTGGTAGCACTGTTGCCATAGGCCTTGTGCAGGTACATGCCGATACCACCCGCCGAAGGCCAGGTATTCGACATTTTCACGTAGGAATAGGCGCTGAAGATCACCACGACCGTGGCGGCAATAAAGGCCAGCGGGAAGAGACCGCCGCTGAGTTCCGCCAGTTGCCCGGTAATCGCGAAGATACCGGCGCCGATCATGACGCTGGTGCCAAGTGCCACGGCACCGAAAAGGCTCAGACTGCCGGCCTCGTAGTGATCCTCCCGGGACCTATCCGGCTCTCCATGCCCTCCGGAATCATGGTGCTGGTATTCAGGCATTCTTCGCCTCCGGTATGCCGGTGTTATTCAGCCTTTTTGAGATCTCTCGTCATTGTTCGTGGGATGCTTCCCCTCGCCGGACCCTTCCGCACCATGTGAACCATGGCCATGCCCGCCATGCATGAAGACATGGAGGAGCGGGCACAGCAGAAGGATCAGATAGGGCAGGAATTCCAGTGAATGCTCCCAGTGCTCCATGATCAGAAAATAGATCAGACCGGCGGCAATCGGACCCACTATACACAGGTAAAAAGTCAGGCGGCGTCTCTTGTGCTCGTCCATGGTTGGACTCCCGAGCCTGTGTTGATCAATCAACGGAATCCGGTCCCTGTTGCGCCGGCCAGGGCGCAAAGGCCAGAAAATAGATATAGACCAGATTCACCAGCGGCACCAGGACCAGCAGGCTCAGCCAGCCGGAATACCCGGCCCGCTGGCTGATCCGCCAGAATGGCACCACCATGATCACGGCCATAAAGAGCATCCAGAGACTATGTCCACCGCCCATCATCTCATGTCCGAACATAAGGCTCTCCCTTCACGCATTGA
>CAZHGU010000342.1:0-2548 GCA_964532105.1 uncultured Alcanivorax sp.
AGACATCCACCGGGAACTGATCATCCTGCTCGCCGTCCATGATGGCGTTGCACGCACCCACAATGGCGGCGCGCTTGTCCTCGGACAGATCCCCCAGATCCGCGTTGACCCGGGCGGCACAGCGCTTGATCCGCGCCACGGCATGAATGAACGCCGGCGGCAGCGGCTGGCCGCTGATGGGAAAATTGTTCACCGCGCGCTGGGTCTGCGCGCCCCAGTGCGCATTGGCGGGAACCTGCACTTCGCCCAGGGAATCCTTTTCGGTGCGATATTCGCTCATAGGGCCTCTCCGCTATTACTGATCGCGGGTTATCAGCCCGCCTGCTTCTTCGCGATTCCGGCCACATGCCGGCCCTGGAAACGGGCGATCGTGAGCTCGTCGGAGCTGGGCTGGCGGCTGCCGTCGCCGTCGGCCAGGGTGCTGGCGCCATAGGGCGTGCCGCCCTTCACCTCGTCCACGCCGAAGAGCTCCTGGCAGCTGTAGGGAACCCCCACCACGATCATGCCCTGATGGAGCAGGGTGGTGTGAAAGGAGGTGAGCGTGGTTTCCTGACCGCCGTGCTGACTGGCGGTGGAACAGAAGACACTGCCCACCTTGCCGATCAACGTGCCCTGCTGCCAGAGCCCGCCGGTCTGGTCCAGGAAATTGCGCATCTGTCCGCACATGTGGCCGAAACGCGTGGGGGTGCCGAAGATCACCGCGTCATAGTTCGCCAGCTCGCCGGGCTCGGCGATGGGCGCATCCTGATCCGTCTTGGCACCGATCTGCTTGACCGTTTCCTCGGGCATGGTCTCGGGCACGCGCTTGATCTCCACGTCGGCGCCGTCCACTTCGCCCACGCCCTCGGCGACCGCTTTCGCCAGGGTTTCCACATGTCCCCAGGTGCTGTAATAGAGAACCAGTATCTTGGCCATGACTGCCTCGCTTGCTGTTCGTTGATTGGGTCATCCAGCTTTACGGAACAGGTACGAGGGCGTCAATCGAATTATTTGCCGATGCAGAAGCTGGAGAAAATATGCCCCAGCAAATCGTCGGCGGTGAAACGCCCGGTAATGGTTTCCAGCGCCTGCTGGGCCCGGCGCAGATCCTCGGCCAACAGCTCCCCGGCATTGTGCTCGGCCAGCTGGCCGCGGCCGGTGCGGATCCACTCGAGCGCTTCCTCCAGCGCGGCGAGATGGCGCCGGCGCGCGGAAAAGCGACTCTCGGCGCCTTCCCGGTAACCGGCGGCATTCTTGAGGTGGGTGCGCAGTTCCTCCAGGCCGGCGCCGGTTTTCGCCGATACCGTGAGCACGGTGGCCTGGTCTGTTTCTTCCACCTGCCCGGTGGCGGTATCGCTCAGGTCGCACTTGTTGCGCACCACGGTAACGGGCATGGACAGCTCCGGCAGCGCGGTTTCGCTGTCCGGTAAAAGAGCCCGCAGGTCATAGTCGCCGGACCATTCCCGATCATCCACCACGATCAGCAGACGATCCGCCTGTTCGATTTCACGCCAGGCGCGCTTGATGCCTTCGCGTTCTACCTGATCCGGACTTTCACGGAGCCCGGCCGTATCCACCAGATGCAGCGGCAGCCCGTCCAGCTGGATCTGTTCTCGCAGAACATCGCGGGTGGTGCCGGCTACCTCGGTAACGATAGCACTGTCCTGACCGGAGAGTTCGTTCAGCAGGGACGACTTGCCGGCATTGGGCCGGCCGGCGATGACCAGTGTCATGCCTTCCCGCAGGAGCCGGCCCTGTTCCGCCGTGCGCAACACGGCCCGGATCTGTTCCCGAAGTCCATCCAGACGATCCACCACCCCGCCTTCGGAAAGAAAGTCGATCTCCTCGTCCGGAAAATCGATGGCCGCCTCTACATAAACGCGCAGTTCGATCAATTGCTCCACCAGGGTATTCACTTCCCCGGAAAAGGCGCCCTGAAGCGAACCCATGGCCGCGCGGGCGGCTTCCTGAGTACCGGCATCGATGAGATCGGCGATGGATTCCGCCTGGGCGAGATCCATGCGGTCATTGAGAAAGGCGCGCAGGGAAAATTCCCCGGCCCCGGCCATGCGCGCGCCGGCGCGGATGCAGGCCTGCACGATCTGATCCAGCAGGACCGGACCACCATGGCCCTGGAATTCCACGACATCTTCCCCGGTAAAGGAACGGGGCGCGGGGAACCAGAGCACCAGGCCTTCATCAATCATTGCGCCCTCGTCATCATGAAACGGGGCGAAATGGGCCTGCCGGGGTTTCAGTGTCAGGCTTTCGGGTAAAAGGGCGCGGGCAATGGCGTGGGCCTGCTCACCGGACAGACGCACAATCCCCACGCCGCCACGGCCCGGCGGCGTGGCCACGGCCACAATGGTGTCCCCGGTATCCTGATTCATGGCGGGAGTGTAGCAGGCATGGGAACCCGGGGTTCCGTCCTGCAAGGGCAGGACCGATAGGTTGCGTTATAAGTTTTGGCTTATAGTGGATTTGGGTGGAACGCGGCGTTGTTAATTTCGGGGACGCGTAAACAGGAGCCGCCCTTCGGGCGGCAAGCCGGGACGCGCCCCGGCGGGCG
>CAZHGU010000343.1:0-2546 GCA_964532105.1 uncultured Alcanivorax sp.
CGCTGCAGACCCTGCAGAACGAGGCGCGTCCGGTGCCGTTCGAATCCCTGCATCCCGTACTGCGGGCCAGCCTGGGGCCGGACTGGCGGCGGCGTTTCATGGATATTGATCCCGAACCCGTCGCCACCGCCTCCATTGCCCAGGTGCACAAGGCCTGGCTACCGGACGGCACGCCCGTGGCGGTCAAGATCCGGCTGCCCGGCGTGCGCCGGCTGTTCGATCAGGATGCGCGCATCTTTCGGTTGCTGGCACGCATGTCGGCGCCGCTGGTACGCGAGCTGGACCTGGAGCAGGTGACCGAACAGTTGCTCGAGCTTACCCGCGAGGAGCTGGATTTCTCCAACGAGGCGGAGAACATGGAGCGTTTCGCGCGCCTGGATCATCCGGAGCGCATTCATGTGCCCGAGCTTTATCGCGACTTGAGCACCGATGCCATACTGGTCACCGGCTGGGTGGAAGGCGCGCGCCTGCGCGATTATCTGGATGCACATCCGGACGAGGCCGCCGATCTTCTGGGCGTGCTCTTTACCAGCTATCTGCAACAGGTGACGCGTTTCGGCCTCTATCAGGCGGATCCCCATCCGGGCAATTTCATCGTGGGCCCGGACGGCTCCATCACCATTCTGGATTTCGGCGCCATCGGCCGGCTCACCCCGGACGAGGTCAAGCGCTATTCCCGGTTGCTGTACGGCCTTATGGGCTTCGAGGGGGATGTGGATATCGGCGAGCTCTTCGTCCAGGCCGGTTTCCGCGGCGGCGACGCCGATACCCTGCGCGAGCTGGCCATGTATGTGTTGAGCGACCGCATGAACCGGGCGGCGCTGGGCGAGAGCATGACGGATCTGATCGAGAAGTTCCGCGAGAACCGGGTGGAAATTCCCGATTCCTATATCGGCATCGCGCGGGTGCTGATCACCGTGGGCGGATTCCTGATGAACTATGACGTGCCCTTCGACTGGCGTCCACCGGAGCAGCGGTTGTCCTAGGCTTTCTGCCTCAGATTCCAGATCCCGGCCCCCGTGATCATCAGGGTGCCGATCCAGAAAGGCAGTTCCAGCGTCTCCGCCCACAGGAACCAGCCCAGCGCCGCCGCCCAGATCACCGCCGTATAGTTGTAGATGCCCACCTTGCCCGGGTTGGCCACCTGATAAGCCGTGGTCATGGCGATCTGGGCAATGGTGGCGGTCAGGCCGATGGCCAGCAGCCAGGGCAGATGCTCCATGGACGGCAGGGGCCGCGCCCAGAGCAGGGGGACGGCGGAGATCAGCGTCGAGAAGACCCCGAACCAGAAGACGATGCGCCGGGGCGGCTCGGTATCGGCCATGCGGCGAATACTCACCTTGGCCACGCTCATCAGGAATGCGCCCAGCAGGGCCACCAGCAGCACCGGCTCCACGCCGCTGTCCGGGTCCATGATGACCACCACGCCGGCAAAGCCGATGGCAATGGCGATCAGGGTACGCAGGGTGATGGTCTCGGACAGCCAGAGCCAGGCTACCAGGGGCAGAATGAAGGGCGTGGTCATCTTCACCAGCACCGCCTTGGCCAGCTCGATTTCGGCGATGGTGTAGAAGAAACAGAACATGGCCCCCACGCCCGTGGCGGCACGGATGAAGTGCATGCCCGGGCGGCGGGTGCGGAGCTGGCCCAAGCCTCCGGTGCGCAGCAGAATAGGCATGAGAAACATCAGCCCCAGGGCATTGCGGCAGAACACAATCACTTCGCTGGGCAGCTCGCCGGAGAGATGCTTGATCATGGCGGCCATGCCGGCCAGCAGGCCTTCGCCCAGAATCAGCAGCAGAGCGCCCTTGAGGGGCTGATCGACGCGCGTGTGCAACCGGTAACCACCCTTCGTGTCGGCGGGCGCGTAGTCTACACTTGTGGCTTCGCGCGGTCATGGCGAAGACTCCGATGACGCAGAAACCGCCCCGCAAACGCTGTTTTATCGCCGTGCCCGTGGATGCCGCGGTCACGGACGAGTTGCACGCCCTTCAGACGCGGTTGCGTGACAGCGATGCCGTGGCTGGACGTGCCATCCCGGCGGCGAATTTCCATCTCACGGTGGCGTTTCTGGGGGCGCTGGAAGAACACGAGCGTTCCCGGGCCATCGAACTGCTGGAAGACCGGGCGGGGCAGGGCGAAGCCACCACCCAGCCACTCACCCGGATCCGGCCCTTTCCGGGGGAGCGCAGTCGTCTGCTGGCTCTGGAAGGCGTGCCGGCCGCGCCGCTACTGGCGTTGCAGCGTAAGCTGTTGCAGGACCTGAGCGCCGAGGGGATTCCTCCCGCCGGAGCGGAACGCGCCTTCCGGCCCCATATTTCCCTGATCCGGCTCCAGCGGCCCGTGAACGAGCTGCCGTTCTCCGAAGTGTCCATCGAGCTGCCGGTGCGCGAGCTGGTGTTCTACGAAAGTGTGCCCGAGGGTCGAGGGGTGAGTTATCAGCGGCTGGCGTCGTTCAATTTGCGGTCAATGTAGACGTGAAACGGGCGAGGCCGAAGGCGAGCCCGTCTTCGACGGGCCCCGCTGAGCCGCCGAGGGCGGCGGGC
>CAZHGU010000344.1:0-2537 GCA_964532105.1 uncultured Alcanivorax sp.
GATTTGATAGAGCTCGAAGGTGAAGGCCTGCATGACCATTTCCGTGAGGGTAACCAGCGCGGCGATGATCATGACGAACACGGGCAGGCGCACGGTGTCGGTAATGGTGTTGCGGATCAGCGAAACCAGGGTGTTGGAGGCGGTGAGCACGCCCAGGGTGGCCAGGCCCAGGCCCAGGCCGTTGACCACGGTGCCGGTGACCGCGAGCAGGGGACACAGGCCCAGGATCTGGACCGTGGCCGGGTTGTTGCTCCAGAGGCCGTCGCGGGTGATGCGTCCGTAATCGATATCACGCATCACAGGGCTCCGTTTCCTCGCCGCTCGTCGCCGGCCGGGCATAGAGTTCGGACTGGCGCTGATCGTAGAAACGCAGGGCCCGGTGGACGGCGTTCACCACGGCGCGCGGAGTAATGGTCGCGCCGGTAAAACTGTCGAATTCGCCACCGTCCTTTTGCACGGCCCAGCCCTCCGTGTCCGGATTGTTCATGCTTTTGCCCTCAAAAGCATGAATCCAGTCCGATTTGCTGGTCTCGATCTTGTCGCCCAGTCCGGGGGTTTCGTTGTGGGGCGGCACCACGCGCACGCCGGTAATGGTGCCAGCCTGATTAACACCCACCAGCAGATCAATGGGCCCACCATAGCCGTCCGGAGCCGTGACTTCCATGACCGCGCCGGCGGGTTCGCCGTTGTCGCGGCCGCGGTAGATGCGCTGGTTTTCGCCACCCAGCCGGGCATCCTCGTCGCGAATATAATCCCGGCGCAGCACATTGTCGTGACGCTCCGCCGGCATCACCTCGCGCAGCGAGGCCTGCAACGCCTGCTGGCGGTTGCACGCGATTTGCGAGCGGGTGCCTTCATGGGTGAAAGCGAGCACGCCCGCCGTGGCCACGGCGAAGAGGCTCAGGATCGCGGTATTGCGCCGGACGGCTTCGCTGATCATCCGATCCCCCGGTCCGGCTTGTCATGGCCATAGGTGCGCGGCCGGGTGTAGTAGTCCAGGGTGGGCGCGGCCAGGTTCATCAGCAGCACGGCAAAGGCCACGGCATCCGGATAGCCGCCGAAGGCACGGATCACCCAGATCAGCACGCCGATCAGGGCGCCATAGATGAGCCGCCCCTGGTTGCTGGAGGCGGCGCTCACCGGATCCGTGGCGATAAAGAAGGCGCCCAGCATGGTGCCGCCGCTGAACAGATGAAACAGCGGATCGGCGTACCGGATATCGTCGATCAACCAGAAGGCCAGGGCGGGCAGGGCCAGCCCGGCCAGAAAGCCGGCGGGAATATGCCAGTTGATGATCCGGCGCCCGAGCAGATAGACACCGCCCAGCAGAAAGGCGGCGTTCACCCATTCCCAGCCCCGGCCCGCGACGCGGCCATGGAGAATGTCGTGACCGGCAAGCGCCTGCGCATCGCCCGCCCAGGTGCGGAAGGTATCCAGTGGTGTCGCTCCGGTGAAGGCATCCGCTTGCGCCTGACCGAGAAACAGCGCCAGGGACTCGTCGAAGGCGGGTGCGTCGAAAGGCGCGATCCAGGAGGTCATGGCCACGGGGAAGGACACCAGCAGCAGCGCATAACCCACCATGGCGGGATTGAAGGGGTTCATGCCCAGACCGCCGTAGAGATGCTTGGCCACGATCACGGCAAAGGCGACGCCCACCAGCGTCAGCCACCAGGGCGAAGTGGGTGGCAGGGACAGGCCCAGCAACAGGCCCGTGATCACCACGCTCCAGTCGCTCAGGAAGAAGCGCACATCGCGGCCGCGCATCTTCAACCCCGCCGCTTCCACCGCGATCGCCACGATCACGGCCCAGAGCACATTGATCAGTGTGCCCCAGCCGAAGATCCAGATCAGCGCGGCCAGCCCGGGCAGGGCGGCATAGAGAACCTGGCGCATGAAAGCACCGGTATCCCCTTGCTGCACGGTGTGCGGGGCGGGCCCGAGGATCAGGCTCATTCGTCTTCCTTCATGCCCTGTTCTTCCATGACCCGCTTGAGATAGTCGGCCTTGTCATCGGCGGCGCGGCGCAGTTCGTTATATTCGTGTTCCAGTGCCTCCGCCTGTTCGGTCTCGCCTGCTTCGCGCGCGCTTTCCATTTCCTTCGCCTTGCGCCGGGCGGCCAGTTCCGCTTCCGTGGCTTCCTTTTTCAGGCTCTTGAGATCCCGGCCGGTGGCCGCTTCCACGTCCTGCTTGGCCTCGCTGACCAGGGCATCCAGTTCCGCGCGGGTCTCATCCGCGCGCTGACGGAGTTTTTCCACATTGGCCTGCAGGCTGTCCACGTTATCGCCGCCGTCGCGTTGTGCTTTTTCCATGGCCGCTTTCGCCTGCTTCCATTGCTTGTTGGCCTTGTTGTAGGCGGTCTTGAGCTGCTTCATCCGGCGCGCGCGGGCATCCGCCTTGCTCTCGCCGTTGTCGTCGGAACCACTGCCTGTGCCGGATGAACCGGAATCCGGGGGCGGACCCGCATCGCCGGACCCGGAAGACGAGCCCGCCTCGCGTTGTTCGTGCTCCTGCTTCTGCCGCCGGGCTTCCATGCGTTC
>CAZHGU010000345.1:0-2536 GCA_964532105.1 uncultured Alcanivorax sp.
AGAAGCAAGAAACATGGAAGGTAGAGACTCGACTTTGGCGACCTTTCTTTTGCCCTGGCCTTGAATGTGCGCACTGCGTTTATGCCCTCTGGGTGCACCCTACTGTGTGCACCTTGCGGGTTGACAGTCCCCGCCCAAAACATCCTGTCAGCGTCTTGCATCTTGCGTTTATTTTCTTCGTCCGGCGATGATGCTCTTTACGTGCTCCAGCTCCGTCCAGTCGCCTTCGTTAAAGATCTTTCTGACGTCTTCGACTACGGCTGAATAGCCGTAGCGCGGATGGGCGTCATGGACGGCGACACGGGCGCCGGGGTTCAGGTAGGGTTCAAAGTCCTTGAAATCCTGATACGCCTGTTCGTGGTTGCCGTCGATCCAGAGAAAGTCGATACCGAGGGACGAATCCCAGTCGCGCGCCGCTTCCTGGGAAAAGCTCTCGATCAGGGTGAACCGGCCGGCGAAGCCGTTTTCCTTCAGCCGCTGTTCCACCAGCTCGCGCGAGGGCTTGTTTTCCAGCGGCACCGTATCATCGGTGCGCTCGCTCTGGGTTTCGATGTCCGAGTTGAACGGGTCAATGGCGTAGACATGGGCGTTGCGTTTTTGCGCGCCACGCAGAAGATAGCTGGTGGACAGACCGCCGTAGCAGCCGATTTCCACAATAACGCCGTTCTCCGGTACCTCGCTTGCCCAGCGGGTCAGCATGCCCGCTTCGGTATGGCGAATCATGCCGCCATAGGCGTGCTTGTCGTACTGGTAGCCGTGCAGCAGGCCCTGGAGGTTGTGATACAGCGGCCGGGAAAAACCCGAAATTACCTTGGGCCCGTTTTCCGCCCAGGCTTGTTCCAGAAAATCATTTACGGACATGCGAATCCTCTCAGGCAGAGACGATAAAGAGTGCAACAATACAGAGCATGCCGGCGAACCAGACCAGCGAGCGGAGGTTGGCCCAGTCGGCGATATAGCAGATGCCGTAGAGAACCCGGCTGACCAGAAAGGCCACGGCGAGGCCGTCAATGGTGGCCTGGGCGGCGGCGCCGATCTGATGCGCGACAATGAGCGCGGCGGCAAAGGCCGGCGTCACCTCGAAGCTGTTGAGCTGGGCCCAGTGCGCGCGCTGACGGGCGCCTTCGAGCTTGTTCAGGAATTCGCGCGGGTAATGGTTTTCCTTCGGACCGAAACCGCCCTGGAACTTGGCATAGGCGGTAAAGGCGTAGGGCAGTACGATAGCGGCCAGCAGAACCCAGTAAGCAATGGTCATTTGGAACTCCCTGATCTTGTCATCATGATTCGAATGGCGGCTATTGTACGCAGTCCGGCCGTCGGCGCACAGCGATGATGCACGGCCGCGGCGCTTGAATCAGTCGTCGGGCGCGGCTGTTTCTGCTTCCTTCGGCGACGAGCACCGCAGCCTTTCGAGCACGCCGAAACGGTCCTGTCCCCAGATGATCCTGTCGTTCAGGCGGAACGTGGGCACGCCCCAGCTGCCGGCGGCCATCATCTCCGCCCGGTTGGTTTCGGCGCGGGCGCGCCAGTCGTCATCGTCCAGCCAGCGCCGGGCCCGGTTCCAGTCCAGTCCGGCCGCTTCGCAAGCGCCGCGCAGGCCCCGGTCCGTGGCCATGTCCCGGCCCCGGTTCCAGATGTGCTCGCCGGCGGCGAGCAGCCAGGCGCGCAGCCGGCCTTCCTTTTCCGCGAAGGGCCACAGGGCCATGCAGCGTTCCACGCCTCGGCCCACCGGATCACAGACCTTGCCGAAAGGCACGCCATTCAGGTGGGCCTCGCGGGCGGCGTCGCGCAGTATATAGAAGCGTTTGGCCGGTGGCACGGCCAGCCCGCGCATGACCATGGGCAGTACCGGGCGGATCACCAGTTCCAGCTGATAGTGATCCGCCAGTTGAAAGGTGCGGGCCAGGGCAATGTATGAGTAGGGGCTGCGGAAGGAGAAGAACAGTTCCAGGGTCCGGCCCGCCCGCGGCTCGCCTTCCAGCCGCGCTTGCTTGGCCGCGCCATACCAGCGCGGCGAGCGCGGCAGCAGCGAGTCCTGCTCGCGCAGGCGCAGGGCCAGGTGATCCAGCCGTTCCGGGCTCCAGTACCATTCGCCTTCGTGGTAGAGGGTGGCGGTGAGGTAATGCCCCTCGTTCAGGAAGCTGTCGCGCCGGGCTTCCAGCTCCAGGCGGGCCTGATCCGCTGCCGCGCCGCCATGGGTGCGCAGTTGCTCGTCGATGCCGTCCGTGTCGCCGCTCCACAGCCGGCGGCAGAGCTGGCCGGCCAGCTGCCAGAAGGCCGGGTCGTGTTCGTGCTTGAGCAGGATCCGGGTGGCGTGGAAGGCCGCGTCCGGGTCGGGGGTTTGCCAGTCCCGGGGAAACTCCAGCTCCTGCACCTCGGCCAGCTGTACGGCGTCCGCCGGGGCCAGCCGGGCCAGCATGTCCGGGGCCGGGTAGAGACGCTCGTCCAGATAGAGCAGCACGCGCGGTTCGATGCGCAGGCTGAAATGCCGGGCGAATTCGGGCAGCACCTGGAGCAGGAGCCAGGCGTAGGGGTC
>CAZHGU010000346.1:0-2533 GCA_964532105.1 uncultured Alcanivorax sp.
TTGTCCGGTTGCCCGGTTTCCTTCATTTTTCAGGGTGTCACAAAGGTTGATGTTTCCTGTGGGAGTGGCATCCCTGCCACGACCCCTTCCAGAGCCTCTGGGATGAAATTGCGGCAGGGATGCCGTTTTACCCAGAGGGCACGATGATGCCCTTCAGGGTGCTCCTGCAGCTCATTCGGCAATGACGCGGAGAGATCAACCTTCAGCGAAAATCGGAATCCCCGGAAATCGCCCCTTGTGCCTTGCGCCCGAGGCGGAAGGTCGTGTCGCGCATGTCCTCCACCATCATGTAAAGGCAAGGCAGCAGTATCAGGATGATGGCCGAGGAAAACAGGATGCCGTAGCCCAGGGAGATGGCCATGGGGATCATGAAGCGCGCCTGTAGCGAGGTTTCGAAGATCATGGGGGCGAGGCCGCCGAAGGTGGTGAGGGTGGTGAGCAGGATGGGGCGGAAGCGGCGCACGGCGGCCTGGACAATGGCCTCGTGGGCGTCGGAGCCTTGATTACGCATGCGGTTGGCGTAGTCGATCATCACCAGCGAGCCGTTCACCACCACGCCGGACAGGGCGATGATGCCCATCAGGCTCACCAGGCTCAGGCTGTAGCCCATGACAATGTGACCCAGAATGGCGCCCACCAGGCCGAAGGGGATGGCCATCATCACGATCAGCGGCTGGATATAGCTGCGGAAGGGAATGGCCAGGAGAATGAAAATGCCCAGCAGCGCCAGGGTGCCGCTGGTGAAGAAGCTGTTCACCGCGTCGCGCATGCTCGCCTGCCGGCCCTCGAAGGTCCAGGCCAGCCCCGGAAAGTCGCGTACCAGCTGGGGCAATACGGATTCGCGCAGTTCGGCCAGTACCCGGCTGGTATCGCCGATGGGTTCCACATTGCCCGTGACCGTGACGGTACGGCGGCCGTCGCGGCGGTTGATGGTGGTAAAGGCATTGCCCCGTTCCACTTCGGTGACCTGATACAGGGGCGCATAGCCGCCGTCCGGCAGGGACAGCAGCAGATTCTCGATATCCGCGAGACTGTCCCGGCTGGCCTCCGGCAGGCGCACCCGTACGGTTACCTCGTTGCGTAGACGTTGCTGCTTCAGCGCCTCGGCGCCGTAAAAGGAGTAGCGGATCTGGCGTGCCACCTCGGCGGCGGTGAGTCCGGCCGCGCGGGCTTCGGGCCGCAGCTTGAAATCCAGCTGGCGCTTGCCCGGTGTATAGCCGTCATCCACGTCCTCCACGCTGCTGAATTGTTCCAGCCGCTCGGCCAGGGTGCTGCTGGCCCGGTCGAGCATGTCGATATTGCTGTGCGCCAGCTCCACGCTCAATCCGGGGCCGCCGCCGGGCCCGCCGGCGTCGGAGGCAAAGCGGATGCTCTCCACGCCCGGAATCTCGCCCACTTCCTCGCGCCAGAGGCTGGACACCTTCGAGGTGGGGATGGGTCGCGTCTCCGGGCCGGTGAGATAGATGCGCAGCTCGGCGGTGTTTTCATTCACCCAGGCCACCACGCCTTCGCTCAGCTGGTCGTCGCCGTGCTCGGCCACCACCCGCTGGGCGGCGCTGACCATGCGCTCGACCACTTCATCGACCCGGTCCCGGGGTGTGCCCACCGGCATCTTGAGGGTGGCGGAAGCACGGTCGGATTCCACCTCGGGCATCAGGATCAGCCCCATGTGGCCGCTCATGGGCACGGCCAGGACCGTGATCAACAGGGCCAGCCCCCCCGCCAGACTGATATAGCGGTAGCGCACGGCGCGTTCCACAAAGGGCTCGTACCGGTTTTCCACGAAACCGTTGAAACGCTCGGTGAAGCGCCGCTGCAGCTGATGCAGGCGGGAGCCGGTTTCGTTTTCGTCGCGTTCGCGGATATGGCCCAGGTGGGTGGGCAGAATGATCAGCGCCTCGATCCAGGAGATCAGGAAGACGGTCACCACCACCGCCGGAATCATGATCCAGATCTTGCCGAACGAGCCCGGCACCATGGCCAGCGGCAGAAAGGCGAGCACATTGGTCAGAATGCTGAAGGTAATGGGTACGGCCACGTCCTTCGCGCCTTCCACCGCGGCCGCGATGGCGCCCAGACCCTGCTGTCGGTACTCGTAGATGTTCTCGCCGGCGACGATGGCGTCGTCCACGACAATGCCCAGCGCCACGATAAAGGCGAACATGGACACCATGTTCAGCGAGACCCCCATGCCGGGCAGGAACAGGAAGGCGCCCAGGAAGGAGGTGGGAATGCCCACCGTCACCCAGAAGGCGAGCTTGAATTCCAGGAAGAAGCTGAGCAGGGCCAGTACCAGCAGCAGGCCCAGGAAGCCGTTTTTCAGCAACAGCTGCAGGCGCTGCTCGTAGACTTCCGAGCTGTCGCCGCGTACCGCGATCTCGATGCCCGGCGGCAGCTGCGCTCGCGCCTGGGGCAGCATGTCGTGCACGCCCTCGGAAACACTGATGGGACTCTGCTTGCCCACCCGGAAGACATCCACGCCCGCCGAGGGCATGCCCTCGAAGGTGGAATAGTCGTCAATGTCCTCGAAACC
>CAZHGU010000347.1:0-2531 GCA_964532105.1 uncultured Alcanivorax sp.
CTGGTCCTGAATCGGTGTCAGCAGCCTGCTATCCGGGCTACCCCTTGCCGATCAGCGAGAGGAATTCCTTGCGGGTAGTGGCGGAGCGGCGCATGTTGCCCAGCATGACCGACGAGGTCATGGCGGAATTCTGCTTTTCCACGCCTCGCATCATCATGCACAGATGCCGTGCCTCGATGATCACGCCCACTCCGCGCGCATCGGTTACGGACTGAATGGCGTAGGCGATATCCTGAGTCAGGTTTTCCTGAATCTGCAGCCGGCGCGCGTACATGTCCACAATGCGGGCGAACTTGGACAGCCCCAGCACCTTGCCATTGGGGATGTAGGCCAGGTGGCACTTGCCGATAAAGGGCAGCATGTGATGTTCACACAGGGAATACAGCTCAATGTCCTGGACCACCACCATTTCATCCGTGGTGGATTCGAAAACGGCGCCGTTGACGATATCGTCCAGGGTCTGGTTGTAACCGCGCGTGAGAAAGTCCATGGCGTCGGCGGCGCGCTGCGGGGTATCCCGCAATCCCTCGCGGTCCGGATCCTCGCCGATGGCCTGGATGATCTGGCGGTAAAGAGCGGGAACGTCTTGCATGAGATTGTCCGGTTCCTGTTCTGCCTTTGGCATTGGTCAGCTTGCTGTCTTCCCCGTGAAGGGCCGGTCAAGTGACACGCGCCTGGCCCTGGTGCATGGTTCGCGCATGTCAGCGTACGCGCGGCAATCAGGACAGGCTGGGCTGGGGGAGCAGGCGACGTAGTGTGTCCCTGAGGTCGCCGGGACGCAATGGCTTGGGCAGAAATTCGTCCGCGCCCGCGTCCCGGGCCTGTTGCCGGTAGGCTTCGCCGGTATTGCCGGAAATAAACAGGATGGGGAAGGTGGGACCGGCTTCCTCGCGAACGCCCTGCGCAACCTGAAAACCGTCCAGACCGGGCAGTTCCACATCCACCACCATGGCCTTGACGTTGCGTTGCCGGAAGAGCTTGAGCGCCGCTTCGCCGTCGGCGGCCAGCACATAGGAACAACCCAGCTCCTCCACCACGCGGCAGATGAGCATGCTCACCGGCTTGTTGTCTTCCACCACCAGAATATTCATGGATACCGGCCTCCACCATTGAGTTTAGGTGGACACCCGGGATTTGGCAATGGTCTGCCCGGGAAGCCGAACGGTGTATTCATCCGGATTGCACGCGCTGCATCAGCAGATTCAGCGATTGTTCCGCATCCCCCGGGTGATCGGCTTCCCGGAAATCGATAATCCGGTCCCAGTGTTCGGCAACGGCTTCCGGCGTAAGCGCCGGCTCCTGCGCGAATGCGTGGCCCCGGCTGCGTTCCCAGCGCAATGCGCCCACCCAGCCGGCTGCGGTTTCATAGAGGCCGCCGCTGTGGTCATGGCTTTCGTGGCAGAGTTTCAACACCACGGGACTGATCTGTTCCGGCCGCAGCTGTTCGCGCAGTTCCGCGGGCATGACTTCGGCGGTAAGGCGGCTGTCCGCCACCGGCGCCAGGGTATTGGCCAGAATATTGTGCCCCCGCCCCTCCAGCGCCAGCGTCTGGCACAGCCCGTGAAGTCCGAGCTTGGCCATGGCGTAGTTCGCCTGGCCGAAGTGGCCGTAGAGGCCGGCGGCCGATGCGGTGAAAAGCAGCCGACCGTATTGCTGTTCGCGCAGATGCGGCCAGGCGGCCCGGGAAACCTTGAAGGCACCTTTGACATGCACCTGGTAGACCTGGTCCCAGTCGTCCTCACTCATCTTGTGGAAGGCGTGGTCGCGCAGGATGCCCGCGTTATGCACGAGCGCGTCGATGCGGCCGAAATTGTCCAGCGCGCACTGAACGATCCGGTCCCCTTCGGTAACCGAGTCATGACTGGCCACGGCTTCGCCTCCGGTGGCGACGATTTCCTCCACCACCTGATCGGCGGGGGCGCTGTCGGTGCCTTCCCCGGCGGCTGTAGTGCCCGCATCATTGACCACGACCCGGGCGCCGCGGGCCGCGAACTGGAGTGCGTGACTGCGGCCCAGGCCCTGGCCGGCGCCCGTGACAAGCACGACACGATCGTCGAAACGCATGGTCATGAAAAACTCCGAGCCGGGAGCGTCCGGACTCTGTGCTGCCCGGAAGCGCTGGAATCCCTATAATAAGCGCCATTATTGGATCGGGCCCGGGCGTTCTCAATGACGCCAGGTGTCAATTCGCTTGACAGGAATGATCAGGCACGGCTCCATAAGCGGCGCTGGTACAACTCCGGCGTCGGCTGTCCGGGATGGGCCCGACGAGGCCCGCAAGCGGGATTCGGTTGAGGGACCGGGAATGGAACAGGCCATCATGATGAATCGCAAGACCATTGCCGTCAGCCATGTAATCCGGGTCCTGCAGGGCGCGGCCCGCTCGGGCGCGGATATTCCGGCCTTGCTGGAATCCTGTGGAATTCCGCGTCATCTGCTCGATCAACCCGAAGCCCGCATCGAACGGGATACCTTCATTCAGCTCATGCTGGGGGTCATGCGCCAGACCGAGGACGAATTTCTCGGCTTCG
>CAZHGU010000348.1:0-2529 GCA_964532105.1 uncultured Alcanivorax sp.
TCTACCGGGTCGAAGTGCTCCCGGGCGCCGCAGAACTCGCAGGTGATTTCCGCCTCGCCCTGGGTCTCCAGAATGTCGCGCAGCTCCGCCACGCCGAGCGAGAGCAGGGTGTTGCGCACCCGCTCGCGCGAGCAGCTGCACTGAAACTGCAGCGGCCGCGCCGGCGCCAGTTCCGGCGGGGTTTCGTGAAAGAGGCGATGGAGCACGGTTTCCGCGCCCAGATCCAGCAGTTCTTCCATGGTGAGACTGTCCGCGAGCGTAGTGAGATGCTGCCACAGGTCCTGGTTGCGCTCGGCGTTGGCGGCGCGCTCGGGCAGACGCTGCAATAGCAGACCGGCGGCGCGGTTGTTGCCCGCCGCCAGCCAGAGCCGGGTGGGCAGCTGTTCCGAGCGCTCGAAATAGTCCTCCACACATTCCGCCAGGGTGGCGCGTTCCAGCGGCACCAGGCCCTGATACTGGCGGCCCTGATCCGGCATGATAGTGATGGCCATGCGCCCCTGGCCCAGCAGGTCATTCAGCGGCGGCTGTTCCGTGGTTTCGGGCAGTTCGTCGTAGCGTGCCAGCCCGCGCAGATGGCCCTGGTGGTCGCATTCGGCCATGAGCAGCCGCACCGGGCCCTCGCCCTGGGCCTGCAGGCTCAGCCGGCCCTCGAATTTGAGGGTGCTGGACAGAAGGGCCACGGCGGTCAGGCTTTCCGCCACCAGGCCGCGCAGCATCAGGGGATAATCCCGGCCGGCCAGCGCGGGTTCCAGACTGGATTCCAGATGCACGATCTCGCCGCGCAGGTCCGAGTCCGGAAACAGGAAACGTTGTCGGAAGTCGTTGTTCTCGCGCATGGACTCTCTCTCGACGGGGCGCGCTATTGTGCGGAAAAGCCCTGTTTGCGGGAAGGCCCGTCGTCGTTGTTTCCGTCAGCCTGCTAGTCTTCGCCCTGACGCAGCCGGCGCAGGGCCCGGCGGTCGCGCTTGTCCGGCCGGCGCGGCGGCGCCGGCCGGGTGCCCGCCACGCGGCGGTTCTCGGCCGCTTCGGCGCGTTTTTGCCGGGATGCTTCCGTTTCCCGGTAGAGCTGTTCCGCCTGGCTGGCCGGGCCGCGCTTGGCGGCGACATCCAGCACTTCCACCTCGAAGCTCTGCGATTCCTTGGTGATCTCCAGCATCATGCCGGGAGCTACCGTCTTGCCGGGCTTGGCCTTGTGGCCGTCGATCTGGATCTTGCCGCCTTCCACGGCATGTTTGGCCAGCGAGCGGGTCTTGAAGAAGCGCGCGGCCCAGAGCCAGGAGTCGAGTCGTACATTATCCGGCATGAGCGGACTCCGGCAGCACCTCGGTAAAATCCCCGATGGCGGGGAAGGGATCGGTATGCTCGCGCGGCGGCATACTGGAATCCGGATGCAGAATGCTCCAGTTCTGCGCGATGCCGTAGTCCCGGGCGGCATGCAGCACCTTGAGTGAATCATCCACCAGCAGCGCGCGCTCCGGATCAAAGGCGCGTTCGGCGCGCAGCGCGTCCCAGAAGCCCGGCTCTTCCTTGGCCCGGCCGAAGTCGTGACTGGTATGCAAACCGTGAAACCAGCGGTCGATGCCCGTGCATTCGCTTTTCAGTGCCAGCGCGTCCGGATGGCAGTTGGTGACCATGATCAGTTGCCGGCCGCTGTCGCGCAGCGCCCGCAGAAAGCTCTCCGCGCCCGGACGCGGGGCGATATGATGCGCCACCTCGCGCTTGAGCGCGGCCATGTCCAGATTCAACTCGCGCGACCAGAAATCCAGGCAATACCAGTTGAGCGTGCCCAGGTGGGCGTCCAGCCGGGCATGCACATGCTGGATGGCCTCTTCATGCGCGAGCCCGTTGGCGTCGGCATAGCGGCGGGGCACATAGCGCTGCCAGAAGAAGTTGTCGAAGGACAGATCCAGCAGCACGCCGTCCATGTCCAGCAGCACGGTTTCGATGGAATCCCGGATGATCATGGGCTGGCTGCTCGCGCGGCTCGGGATGATTGTGGATTCTATGATATGTTACCCGCTTTCCATGTTCGAGTCCCGGGAGCCCGCCCATGGAGGACAAGCCCAGGGTGCTGGATACACGGCTGGTCACCTCCAGCAAGCTGTTCGGCATCGAGGAGATGCACCTGCGTTTCAACAACGGCGCGGAGCGCACTTTCGAGCGCTTGCGCACGCCGCCCATTGCCGCCGTCATGATGGTGCCGGTGATGGACGACGGCGATACCGTGCTCATGATTCGCGAATACGGCGCCGGGGTGGAGGACTATGTGCTCACCCTGCCCAAGGGCTCCTTCGAGCACGGCGAGGACTGGCACGAGGCGGCCAACCGCGAGCTCAAGGAGGAAGTGGGCCAGGGCGCGCGCGAGTTGAAGCTGCTGAAGGAACTGACCCTGTCGCCGGGCTATATGGGCCATCGCATTCAGGCGGTGCTCGCGCGCGGCCTTTACGAGGAATCCCTGCCCGGCGATGAGCCCGAGCCGCTGGAAGTGGTGCCCTGGAGCCTGTCGAACCTGCCGCAGCTGTTCGAGCG
>CAZHGU010000349.1:0-2528 GCA_964532105.1 uncultured Alcanivorax sp.
ACGGGTAGGAGGCGCAACGCCGAGCCAGACGAAAAAGGGCATGGCCCGAAGGGTTTTTTAAAACAAGTCCCGTTCGGGGCCCGTTCAGAGGGTCCCTACCCTATGAAAAATCCTGTTTTTCCATCCAGGGAATAATCCGGTCGAAGGCTTCCTCGATCTTTTCCAGGGACGTGGAATAACTGATGCGCAGGGCATTGCTCATGTTGTCACCGAAGGTGTCGCCGGCAATGGTGCACACACGGATCTCGCGCAGCATGCGCATGGCCACATTGCCGCCGTTTACCCCTTCGGGCAGGGACGGGAACATGTAAAACGCGCCCTCGGGCATGTACCCGGTCAGGTGCGGGGTCTTGTCCACCAACTCGACCAGCCGGTCCCGGCGTTTCTGGTATTCGGCGGTCATATTGTCGATAAAGTCCCGTGGGCCGCGCAGGGCTGCCACGCCCGCCCACTGACCGGGGGTGTTGGCCACGGTGGTGGTGAACATGTGGTAGCGGCGCAGCTTCTTGATGGCGCCCTGACTGGCGATCAGCCAGCCCACGCGCATGCCAGCCATGCTGAAGGTCTTGGAGAAACTGGAAATCACCATGACGTGGTCCAGGTCACTGCAGCACGACAGTACGCTAGGATATTCCTGGTTGTCGTAAATCAGATGGTCATAGACTTCGTCGCTGATCACGTGAACGTTGCGGTAGGCCGCTTCCTCGACAATCGCTTCGATGGTCTCGCGCGGGTACAGCGTGCCCGTGGGATTGCTGGGCGAATTCAGCACGATCCCGTAGGTGTTCATGGTGATGTTGTCGATCACTTCCTGGGGATCGAGCTGATAGCCGTTTTCCGGCCGCAGGGGAATCGTCTTGACCACGCCGCCGTTCATGCGAATGAGCGGTGCATAGAGCATGAAAGAAGGATCGAGCACGATGAATTCACGCCCCGGCGCGGAGGTGGCGGTCAGTGCCAGATAGATGGCCTCGGTGGCGCCGGTGGTAACGATGATGTTTTCCGGCGACAGGTGACGGTCATAACGTTCGCCGTAGTATTCGGCCAGGGCTTCCAGCAGTTCCGGCAGACCCGCGTCCATGGTGTAGCCCGTCTGACCGGCACGCATGGCGTCCACGGTGGCCTCGACCACATGCTCCGGCGCGGGCAGGTCCGGCTGGCCGATGGACAGATGAATGACATTGTCCAGATTGGCGGCCAGATTGACCATTTTCCGAATACCCGGTACCGGAATCGTGAGCAGGGCCGGGTTCCAGATCGGATCCTCGGACTCGTAGAAATCGATATCTAGGCTGTGTGCCATGCTCGCCTCTCGCCTGTGCATCAGGGGACTGCCGACAGGAGGATTCTCTGCTCCCTGTCTGCGCGGAATTTGCCATTGTCATTTTTCGTCTGTCGCAAGGCGCGCCGACGCCGCCGTACTGCCTGTACGGGTAGGAGGCGCAACGCCGCGACAGGCGAAAAAGGGCATGGCCCGAAGGGTTAGGCTCAGAACCCTTAAGAACCACAGCATCCCTTGCTCAAAACATGAAAACCCGATAGGGCCGCAAATTTTGATTTAACTCGATCTTGAGCCTAACAAATTTCGCGCAGACAGGGAGCAGAGAATCCCACTAGTTACTCAACAGGGACGGGCGTTGATCGGTCAAGGGGGCGGCCTGCTGATAGGCATGGCCGGCCTGCAATACCTTCCGGTCCTCGAAGCGCGCGCCCACGATCTGCAGTCCGATGGGCAGTCCGTCTGGGGAAAAACCGCAGGGTACGGACAGCGCCGGTTGTCCGGTCATATTGAACGGATAGGTGAAGGGCGTCCAGGTGGGCCAGCGGGTGCTGGGCCAGTCCCGGGGCACTTCCCGGCCGGTTTCAAAGGCGGTGATGGGCACGGCCGGGGTCACCAGCAGATCAAAGCGAGTGTGAAAGCGCGCCATGCGCTCGGCTACCTGCATGCGCTCGTTGCTGGCACCCAGATAATCGAGCATGCTGCGCCGGGAGGCCTTGTCCGCCACCTGAATCAGGTTGGGATCCATGAGATCGCGCTTGCGCTGGGATAGGTCGCGCACCGCATTGGCGGCGCCGCCGTAGAACAGATGGCTGAAGGCCGCCAGGGGATCGGTAAAACCCGGATCCTTGCGCGTGACTTCCGCGCCCAGTTCCTCCAGCTTGTTGACGGCTTCTTCCACCACGCGCTCGATTTCCGGGTCCACATCCGCGTAGCCGAGTGTGGGACTGTAGGCGATCTTCAGGCCCCGGATGCCGGCGTCCAGGTTGTCCAGATAATCGATGTTGCGGCGCGGCAGGGCCTGGCAGTCCCGCGAGTCCGGCTCGGTGAGCACATTCATCATCAGTGCGCAGTCTTCCACGGTCCAGCTCATGGGGCCCGGATGGGCCAGGGTGCCGAAGGGACTGATGGGCCAGTGCGGGACTTCGCCAAAAGTGGGCTTCAGACCCACCACGCCACAGAAAGCGGCGGGAATGCGGACGGAGCCGCCGGCGTCAGTGCCCAGCGCCAGCGGTCCCTGGCCCAGGGC
>CAZHGU010000350.1:0-2522 GCA_964532105.1 uncultured Alcanivorax sp.
TTCGGGCGTGGTGGCCTTGCCCAGATCATGCACCAGCACGGCAAAGCGCGCGGCCAGCGGCAGCTCCAGTCGTGCCGCCTGCTGCAGACACAGCAGCTGGTGCACGAAGGTATCCACTTCAGGATGATGCGCCTCGGGCTGGGGCACACCCCGCAGCGCCGCCAGTTCCGGAAAGACGTGCTCCAGGGCCGTGCAGTCGTTCAGTGCCTCGAAAAAGACATCCGGGCGGTCTTCCATGAGCGCACGCTCGGTTTCCTTCCAGACCCGCTCCGGCGTCAGATATTCCAGCTCACCGCGCTCGGCAATGGCGGCCATGAGTTCGCGGGTTTCATCGGCCACCCGGAAGCCGCGTTCGTGAAAGCGCGCGGCAAAGCGTGCTACCCGCAGCACGCGCAGCGGGTCCTCGACAAAGGCGTCCGAGACATGGCGCAGCAGACCGGACTCGAGATCCGATCGGCCATTGAAGGGGTCGATAATCTCGCCGGTGTCCTCGTCCTGAGCCATGGCGTTAACGGTGAGATCCCGCCGGGCCAGATCTTCTTCCAGGGTGACGTCCGAATCGGCATGGAAGACGAAACCATGGTAGCCGTGACCGCTCTTGCGTTCGGTGCGCGCCAGCGCGTATTCCTCGCCCGTGTCCGGATGCAAAAAGACCGGGAAATCCTTGCCCACGGGCTTGAAGCCCCGGGCCTGCATGTCCCCGGGGGTGGCGCCCACCACTACATGGTCCTTTTCGGTTACGGAGCGGCCCAGGAGCTCATCGCGCACGGCGCCGCCCACCAGATAGATCTTCATGGGGCTTGGTTGCCTTGTCGTTTCTTCGCGGGCAGAATGCTCGCATGCTTGCTATCCGTATAACAGACAAGATCGCAGGAAAGCGAATCGTGTGCGCCTGGCGCGCACCGATTCGCTGCTGCCTGTCTGAAGGATAGTTTTTAACTGACCCGAGAAAGGCCGCAGCGTTTTATCAGCCGCGACCTTTTTCTTGCGTTCCCGCCTGAAATTCCGCGCCTCGTAGAGCCTGACGGCGACTGCTGTACCAACGCCGATACAGGGAGACGATTGTGCCAACCACCGGCCTTGCCTACTGCATTGTGATCCTGGTCTGGGCCACCACGCCGCTGGCCATTCAGTGGAGCGGCCAGGCTGTGCCGCCATTGTCGTCGGCGGCGCTGCGCATGATGATCGCCGCCTTGCTGGGCATGATCTGGCTGATACTGACCCGACGAGGCTTGCCGTTGTGCCGGCGCAGCCTGCAAGGCTATGCGGCTGCTCTGCCGCCGGTTTTCGGGGCCATGGGGTGCAGTTATGTGGCGGCGCAGTACGTCCCATCCGGGCTGATTTCGGTGATCTTTGGTCTGGCACCATTGATCTCGGGACTGATCATGCAGGCCCTGCCCCGGGGGTCGCGCATGAATGGTTGGCACTGGGGCGGCTGCTTGCTGGGTGTGGCCGGGTTGCTACTGGTGTTCAGTGATAGCCTGAGTGCCTCCGCGGGCTCGGGTCTGGCTCTGGGGGTGAGCCTGTTGTTGGCCGGTGTTACCTGTTTCGCTGGCGGCGGTATCGTTATTCAGCATGTGGCGGCCGGTTTGCATCCACTGCAACAGACCGTGGGCGCGCTGCTCGGCTCCCTGCCGCTGTATGGTATCGCTATCGTGGCCACGGGTCAGTATCCGGCATTCAATGGCGATTTCCGCGGCCTGGCGGCCATTGTCTATTTGGCGGTGTTTGGTTCCCTGGTGGGCTTTTACAGCTATTTCCATGTCCTTACACGCTTGCCGGCGGCCACGGTGGCGCTGATTACCCTGATCACTCCGGTTATGGCGCTGGGCCTGGGTGCCTGGCTCAACGACGAGCAGCTCTCGGCCCGGGTCTGGGCAGGTGCGGCGGTGATTCTGCTGGCCCTGGCCAGTTATCTCCTCGGCGATCGCCGCATCCGCCGCGGCCTGGTCAAGCAGACCGATTGACCAAAACGCGCATCGGACGGTCATTGAAGGTCGGCATGGGGCGTGCTTAAGTCTGCCGGGTTTGCGGAGCCGCGCGTACCGGGGCTCCTGTTTCGGCTGAAAGAGGGAAGGTTATGAAAACGCGTATCACCGAATTGCTGGGCATCGAGTACCCCATTGTCCAGGGCGGCATGCAGAATGTGGGCTATGCCGAGCTGGCCGCCGGGGTGTCCAATGCCGGGGGACTGGGCATTATCACCGGCCTGACCCAGCCCACGCCCGAGGATCTGGCGAAGGAAATCGCGCGCTGCCAGGAGATGACGGACAAGCCCTTCGGCGTGAACCTGACCATTCTGCCCACCATCAAGCCCGTGCCTTATGAGGAATACGCGCAGGCCATCGTGGAATCGGGCGTGAAGATCGTGGAAACCGCGGGCAGCAATCCGGAACCCTTTCTGCCCATGTTCGGCGACAACGACATCAAGGTGGTGCATAAGTGCACCTCGGTGCGTCATGCGCTCAAGGCCCAGCGTATCGGCGTGCACGCGGCGAGCGTGGACGGTTTCGAGTGCGCCG
>CAZHGU010000351.1:0-2521 GCA_964532105.1 uncultured Alcanivorax sp.
AGCTGCACTTGCCCTCGCGCAGCCAGCGCTTGCGGTTGTCCTCGCCGATGCCGATATCCGTGTCCCGGGGGGAGATATTGAAATCTCCCATGACCACCACCGGATCCGCGGGCCTGTAGTCCCGCTCGAGCCAGGCGCGCAAACCGGCGTAGAAGCGCTCCTTGGCCGGAAACTAGGTGGGGTGATCGCGGCTCTCGCCATTGGGGAAGTAGCCGTTGATCACGGTCAGCGCCCGGCCATTCCAGCTCAGCGTGCCCGTGATCAGCCGCCGCTGGCTGTCGTCGTCATCGCCGGGCAGCCCCCGCTGGACGTGATCCAGCGGGGCGCGGCTGAGCAGGGCCACCCCGAAGTGGCCCTTCTGGCCGTGGTAATAGGGGTAATAGCCCAGCTCCCGGACCATTTGCTCGGGAAATTCCTCGTCCCGGACCTTGGTTTCCTGAATCCCGATCAGATCCGGTTGATGCCGCTCCACCAGGGCTTCCAGCTGGTGGCCGCGCGCGCGAATGCCGTTGACGTTGAACGAAACCAGTTTCATCAGTTCTTCTCTCCCGATCGAAGCGGCCCATTGTAGCGAAACACCGTGCACGAGAAAGCACCGGCTGGACGGAGCCGCTATACTGCCCGCGTTCGAGCCGTCCGGAGTCCTCATGAGTCAAGGTCCGTCTCTCGCCTTCGCCCCCGCCAATGGTTTTCCGGGGGGCAGTTACCGCCGCTTTCTGGATCCGTTGCGCACGCAGTACGATGTGCATGCCTTGCCGTTGGTCGGGCACCGGCCGGAACAATACCCGGTGAAGGACGGCTGGATGGAGTTATCCCGGGAGCTGGAGGCCTTTCTGGAACCCCTGCCACGGCCGCTGTCGGGGCTGGGCCATTCCATGGGCGGGGTGCTTATGTTCCTGGTGGCCAGCCGCCGCCCCGAGTGGTTCCGGTCCGTGGTGATGCTGGAGCCGCCATTGATCAACGGGCTCGCCGGTGTGGGCTTCAACCTGCTGCGCCGGCTGGGGCAGGTGGACCGGATCACGCCGGCGGGCCGGTCCCGGGGGCGCCGCGATTACTGGCCGGATCGCGACGAAGCCCGGGGCTATTTCCAGCGCCGTTCGCTGTTCCGGCGTTTCCATCCGGATTGTCTGGAGGACTACATGGATGCCGGCCTGGAGCCGGACGGCGACGGCGGTCTGCGGCTGGTGTTCCGGCCCGAGGTGGAGGTGGCCGTCTTTCGCTCCACGCCGGACAATATCAGCCGTTATCCGCGTCTGCCCGTGCCGGGGGCGGTGGTCAACGCGGAGGAATCCGAAGACGCCTTCCACAAGGCCGGACGGCGCCACGCGCGCCGTCAGCACATGCGCCACGAGGTCTGGCCCGGCGGGCATCTGTTTCCGCTGGAAAGGCCGGACGACTCCGCCCGGCGGGTGGACGAGCTGTTGCGGGCGCTGGAGGGAGAAGGGGCATGAGCGAATTCGAGGAGCGTCGTGTCGAGGCCTGGGGCCAGACCCTGGCCGGTTGGTACCGGCCGGGAAGCGGCACACCCATGCTGGCGCTGCACGGCTGGCTGGATAACGCCCACTCCTTTGTACCGCTGGTACGACAGGGTCTGGCGCCCATGCTGGCGCTGGATTTCGCCGGACACGGCCTGTCCGATCATCGCCCGCGCGATGCCGCTACCCATTTCGTCGACCATGTGCGTGATGTGGAACGGGTGGCATCGACCCTGGCGCCCGAGCCCTTTGATCTGGTGGGGCATTCCATGGGCGCCGGTGTAGCCGTGCTATTTGCCGCCACTTTCCCCGAACTTGTGCGTCGCCTGGTGCTGATCGAGGGTCTGGGGCCGCCCGCCACGCCCGGCCAGGAGGCGCCGGCGAAGCTGCGTGAGGCGATCGAGGACATGCATGCTCTGGCGGACAAGCAGCCCCCGGTCTATGCGGACTTCGAGGAAGCGGTCCGGGCCCGCACCCGGGGTTTCGGCGGCCTGTCCACCGAATCGGCCCGTTTGCTCTGTGAGCGGGGCCTGGAAGCCGTGAACGAGGGCTGGACCTGGCGCACCGACCCGCGGCTGCGGCTGCGCTCGTCGCTGCGATTGACCGAGGAACAGGTGGAGGGCTTTGTGCGCGCCATCCAGGCGCCCACGCTGTTGATTCTGGGCGAGCAGGGCATGGGCGGTGACGGTTTCTTTGATCATCGCCTGGACTGGCTGGAGCAGGTGGAGGTAGCGCGACTACCCGGGCCTCACCATCTGCACATGGAATCGCCGGAGGCGGTAGCGGAACGCATCCGCGCCTTCCGGGCTGACTGAATCTTTCGCTTGCGCGGCGTTCGCGGTCATGGTGTCTTGCATCGAGTGACGTACCATGACGGCACAGGGCGCATTCAACTCGGAACAACAGGAGGACAGCCGTGAAAACCGTGCCGGCCGAACAGCTGCAGGATCATGTCGGAGAGGATCTGGGCTATTCCGAATGGTTCGCCATTGATCAGGACCGCATCAACGCCTTCAGACCGACGATTTCAGTCGTCCGCGTCGCGT
>CAZHGU010000352.1:0-2513 GCA_964532105.1 uncultured Alcanivorax sp.
TGGCCGGGCTGGTGGCGCTGGTCTGGCGCATGAAGATGGCCGAGATCATGATCAGATCCATTGCGCCCTTCGGGGCTACGCTGGCCGCCATTGCCCTGATCACGGGCGCGGTCTGGGGCAAGCCCACCTGGGGTACGTACTGGGTCTGGGACGCGCGCCTGACGTCCATGCTGATCCTGCTGTTTCTCTATCTGGGCGTGTTTGCGCTGCAGAACGCCATCACCGATCCGCGTCAGGCGGGCCGGGCGGCCGGACTGCTGGCGGTGGTGGGCGTGATCAATGTGGTTATCGTCAAGTATTCCGTGCAGTGGTGGAACAGCCTGCACCAGGGCTCCACCATCCGCATGACCGAAGAGAGCACCATGCCGCCGGAAATGCTCACGCCCCTGCTGGTCAGCATGGCCGGGTTCTATCTGCTGTTTGCCTGTATCGTGCTGGTGAATGCGCGCAGCGAGGTGCTCTGGCGCGAGCGCCGGTCGAACTGGGTCCGCCGGGAGCTGTCGGATGTACTTTGAGTCCTTCGCCGACTTTCTGCAGATGGGCCGCCACGGCTTTTATGTCTGGACGGCCTATGGCGTGAGTCTGGCGCTGATCGCGGCCAATCTGGTGGCCATGGTGCACCGTCGCCGGCAGGTGCGCGCCGAAATCCGCCGCGCCCTGCGGCGCGAGGAAGCGGTTGAAAATCATCCCCGAAACGAGCAGTCGTCATGAACAAGGTACGCAAGCAGCGCTTGATGGTGGTTCTGGGCGTGGTGGCAGGTCTCGGCATTGCCGTGGCCCTGGCGCTCACCGCGCTCCGGGACAACATCAATCTTTTCTACACCCCGGAGCAGATCGTCTCCGGCGAGGCGCCCGTGGGCCGCAAGATGCGCGTGGGCGGCCTGGTGGTCGAGGACTCGGTCAAGCGCGATCCGGAGACGCTGGAAGTGACCTTCGATATCACCGACGGCAACGGCACCTTCACGGTGCACTACCAGGGCATCCTGCCCGATCTCTTCCGCGAGGGGCAGGGCATTGTCGCCAACGGCACCCTGGTCAGCCGGGAAAAGTTCGAGGCGGAGGAAGTGCTGGCCAAGCACGACGAGGAATACATGGCGCCCGAGGTACAGGACGCGCTGGAGAAAGCCGGGCATCCGGGGGCGGAATCCGGCGATCAACCCGATTACGGGGATTCCGACTCGAAGGACGATTCAGCCGGCTACCAGTAAGACTCCGGGCCGGTTTCCGGGCGACCCCGCTAATTTGCCCGCCACAACCTCCCCATGCCGGGCGCACTGGCATGGTCATTGCAATGGAGCAGAAGCGGTCCCGTGACCGTGCACCGAAAGACCCTGCTTCGCCCCGTGTTGGTGCGGCAGCGGTTGTTCGGCCCATTGCATTCGAGAGGAGGTTTCCGATGAAGAAAGTCGACATGACCGAGGCCATCATGAGCGCGAAAGCCGGCCAGGGCCTGGGCTGGGAGCAGATTGCCGAAAAGGTGGGACTCAATCCGGTCTTTGTAACGGCGGCCTCGCTGGGCCAGTGCAGCATGCCGCGCGAATACGGGGAAAAGCTGGTGGCCGCGCTGGGCCTGCCGAGCGAGGTGGTGGATGCCCTGGCGGATTATCCCTACAAGGGCATGGACCAGACCGTACCCACGGATCCGCTGGTCTATCGCTTCTACGAGATCATGCAGGTCTACGGGCTTTCCATGAAGGAAGTCATCCACGAGAAATTCGGCGACGGCATCATGTCCGCCATTGATTTCACCCTGGATGTGGATCGCCAGGAAGACCCCAAGGGGGATCGCGTGGTGGTGACCATGAACGGGAAGTTCCTGCCCTACAAGATCTGGTAAACGGGCCAAACGGAATTGCGCGGGCGCCGCCTGGCCGTGCGCCGGAGCCCCCGTGGGTGCCGTGGCAGCGGCATCCGCGGGGGCTTTCCTTTTCCGGGATCCATAATGGATCAGTTATTGTAATACAAAAAATGACACCCCATAATGGCCTCATGACCAAGACCGAGAAATCCCGTCGCGGGCGCAAGCCGGCGCCGGAAGACGAACGCAAGGACAAGGTGATCCAGACCCGGGTGCCCCGGGATCTGGAGTCGTCGCTCAAGGAGGCGGCGGAGCGCGAGCGTGTGCCCGTGTCCCAGCTGATCCGGAACGTGCTGGAAGACAGCTTCGATCTGGTGGAGAGCGTGGTGGCGGATTCCAGCCAGCTGGTGGAAAACGTCACCCGGGATGCCCGGCGCATTGCCGAATCCGCCGCCGGTGCGCGCAAGGACGACGGTGAACCCTTTGTCCCCGCCAATCAGGGCGGTGAACAGGCCCAGGCGCTCATGGAAGCCGTGGACGCCTGGCAGGACGTGATCGTTAACAAGCCGGGCCATTGCGTGCAGTGCGGCGCCGGGGTGCAACGCGGCAGCCGGGCCTATCGCGGACTGACTACGGACCCGGGCGTGCCCGTGGTCTGGTTGTGCGGCGATTGTATTGAGCAGCTCTAGGAGCGAGGGGCGAGGCGCGAGGCACG